>JBFWPD010000453.1:0-3730 GCA_050250175.1 Vicinamibacterales bacterium | reverse complement strand
ATACAACGATCGCATTCGAACGACAGGCACGCTCGACACAAGCCACGCGTGAACTCCGGCAGGATTCGCGCGCGCCGGGGCTGCTTCCCGGCGTAGATCAAGAGGATCGCATGAGCAAGAGCTCGACTGTCACCGTCCGCGAGAGGCCCGTCGAGCACGTGGCTTCTGCGCAGGTCGGTGGCCTGACGATTCACGGTGAGACGTTCGTGGTGGAGACCGACCAGCGTGTCGAGCTCGTCGACCTGACGGCGCGCGTGATGGAGTACGTCCGGCGCTTCAATGTCCGGGAAGGGCTGGTCAGCCTCTGGTCGATGCACACGACGTGCACGCTGTTCATCAACGAGTTCCAGACCGCCTTGCTCTCCGACATCAAGCGGTTCCTCGAGCAGATGGTCGCGCGCGACGCGGAGTGGATGCACAACGACCCCGAACACTCCGACTGCGACCGCATGAACGCCGACTCACACCTGCGCGCGCTGCTTCTCGGTCACAGCCTCACGCTGCAGGTGACCGGTGGGGAAGTGGTGCTCGGGCAGTGGCAGCGGATCCTGATGGCCGAGCTCGATGGTCCTCGAGCCCGCACCCTGAGGATTCAGATCTTCGGTATTTCCTGACCGATGAATCTGGTCATCTAGTCATGTGGTCATCTGGTCATTGAGAAGCATTGCGGCCGGCAATGACTCAATCAAATGACCAGATGACCAGATGACGAGATGACCCGATCGACCAGATTCACATGCGTGAGCGTCTAACCGCAGCCGGTCTCGCCGACATCGCCGACAAACTGGACGCCGGCGTTCGCCTCGATCTCGGGGACGGCGTCCGTCTGAGCGAGGCCCCCGACCTCCTGGCCGTCGGATGGCTCGCCAATCGCGAGCGTGAGCGGCGGCACGGCGCCCAGGCCTTCTTCAACTACAACATCCGCCTCGAGGCGACGAATGTCTGCGTCGCCAGCTGTCTGTTCTGCTCGTTCGCCCGCCTGAAGCCGGGCGACCCCGGCGCGTACACGATGTCGCTCGAGGAGGCCTGGCACAAGCTGCGAAGCCGAAAGGACCAGCCGCTCACCGAGGTCCACGTCGTCAACGGCCTGCATCCCGATCTGCCGTTCGACTACTACACGGAGCTCCTTCGCGGCTTCAAGCGCATCCGCCCGAACATCCATCTGAAGTGCTTCACTGCCGTCGAGATCGCCTTCTTCGCGGATCTCTACAAGATGACCGACGAGCAGGTGCTCCGCGAGCTGCGGGAGGCAGGGCTCGATTCGCTGCCCGGCGGCGGCGCCGAGATCTTTGCCGAACGCGTGCGCAGCAGGATCGCGCACGACAAGTGCGGGACCGAGCGCTATCTCGACATCCATCGCATCGCGCATCGCATGGGTCTCAGGTCGAATGTCACGATGCTCTACGGGCACATCGAGACTGCGGAGGAGCGCGTCGATCACATGCTCCGGGCGAGAGCGCTGCAGGACGAGACCGGCGGATTCCAGGCGTTCATCCCGCTCGCGTTTCATCCCGACAACAACCAGATGCGCAAGCTGCCCGCGCCGAGCGCGACGGACACGCTGCGGGTGCACGCCGTCGCGCGCCTCATGCTCGACAACATCCCGCACGTGAAGGCGTTCTGGATTGCGACAGGCGTCGACGTGGCCCAGACGTCGCTCTGGTTCGGCGTGGACGATCTCGATGGGACCGTGCAGGAGGAGAAGATCTATCACATGGCCGGCGCGCGGACGCCCGAGGCGATGACGACGCGCGAGCTGGCGCGGTTGATCAAGGCCGCCGGACGTGAGCCTGTCGAGCGCGACACGCTGTATAACGTGATCGCCCGCCCGCTCGCCAGCTAGTTCGACCTTCCCTCAGGATTTGCGCTTGCGGGCATCGTCGCCGCGCGCGCTCGCCACGCCCTGCCTGAATCGCTCGAGCTCGTCACCGTGCATCGCGTAGATGTGCGACTTGTCAGGAAACGTGCCTCTCCGGACGTCGTCGGCGTACGCCTCGAGGGCCGCGGCGATCGTCGCCGAGAGGTTGGCGTACTGCTTCACGAAGCGCGGTGTGTCGCCCGGAGTCAGGCCGAGCAGATCGTGCCAGACGAGCACCTGTCCGTCGCAGGCGCTGCCGGCCCCGATCCCGATCGTCGGGACCGTCACCCGCGCCGTGATCTCCGCCGCGACCGCCGCGGGGATGGCCTCGAGCACGATGGCGAAACAGCCCACCTTCTCGAGCGCAATCGCGTCGTCAATCAATCGCAGGGCGGCCGACGCCGTGCGTCCCTGCGCCTTGTAGCCGCCGAGCGACGTCGCCGACTGCGGCGTCAGCCCGACGTGGCCGACGACAGGGATGCTGGCGCGTACCAGTGCCTCGACGCGACCGAGCGTCGCGCCCGCGCCTTCTACCTTGACGGCGTCGGCGCCGCCCTCCTTCACGAGACGCACGGCGTTCGTCACCGTCGTCCGATTGGAGATGTGAAACGACCCGAAGGGCAGGTCGGCCACGACGAGAGCGTGCTTCCGTCCGCGCACGACCGCGCGAGTCAACATGAGCATCTCGTCGATCGTGATGGGTAACGTCGATTCGTGGCCGAGTATCGTCATTGCCGCCGAATCGCCGACGAGGATCGTGTCCACGCCGGCTTCGTCGGCGAGGCGGCCGCTCGGCGCGTCGTACGCGGTCACGAAGACGATCTTCTCGCCGCGCGACTTCATGCGGGCGAGGTCGGCGGGCAGCACGCGCGCAGCCTTTGGCGGCTTCTTCATGACCGTGCACCCACGAGTGGCGCCGAGTCCAGCGGCGTGTTGTCGATCAACCGGGTCGAGCCCACGCGCACGGCGATGACGAGTGTGTTCCTGCCGTCGAGCCGGGTGACATCGACATACTGCACGTCGAGCCCGTTCAGTGCTGCGCGGGCCGCCTGCACCGGGTCGCTCCCCTGGCGGTGCGCCGCCTGCGCTGCTTCGATGGCGCGAGGCACGGCACGTGCCTGGATGCGTTCCTCCTCGGACAGACGCGCGTTGCGCGACGAGAGGGCGAGGCCGTCGGACGCACGGACCGTCGGGATGACGCGAATCTCCATCGGGAGATTCAGGTCGCGCACCATCTGACGGACGACGGCTGCCTGCTGGGCGTCCTTCTGCCCGAAGAACGCAATGTGCGGCTGCACGATGGTGAAGAGCTTCAGGCAGACCGTCGCAACGCCGCGAAAGTGTCCCGGACGCCAGTCGGCCTCGAAGCCGACTGCCGCGCCGGCCGGTTCGATCCAGGTGGCAAAGCCATCGGGATACATCTCGGCGGCTGAGGGCGCGAAGACATGATCGACCCCTGCCGCCGCGCAGATGGCCGCGTCGCTCGCGATGTCGCGCGGATACGCCGCGAGATCGGTCGTCTCGTTGAACTGCGCGGGGTTGACGAAGATGCTTGCGACGATCACGTTGCAGGCGCGCCGCGCCTCCCGGAACAACGCGACATGACCGTCATGCAGCGCGCCCATCGTCGGCACCAGTCCGAGCGTCGCGCGCCCACGATGCGGACCGAGTGCGCGTCGGATGCCTTCGATCGTGTCGTGTGTCGTCATCGGCGGGTGACGTCTGCCAGCGCGCGATACATCGGCGCGAGATCGGGCGCGCTCGATCCGAGCGCCGCCAGGTGCGCATCGACGACGGCCCAGTCGCCGCGGGCGATGGGCCCCGTCAGATCGAACCCGTTCTCGATCGTGCGCGTCATCAGAGGTATGAGAG
>JBFWPD010000452.1:0-3744 GCA_050250175.1 Vicinamibacterales bacterium | reverse complement strand
CAATTTTACAGCAGACACGCCATTGCACATGATCCGCCGCTCGCGACACCGAGTATCGCGATGACATGTCGTCCCAACCGATGCGCTCCCTTCCGCACACGAATATCGCTATGCGCGCATCGAGAACTGCACCCCTAAATTCGCATCGCGCGCACGCCTGTAAATCTCCCAGCCGATGACGACATCCGTGCTTGCGATACCGGAAACAACACCAAACGTTCGGTCGTTCGGCTTCGCCTTCGGGACCGATCCCGCCAGGATCTGCTGCAAGGACACATTGTCCTTGATCTCGTCGAGCGCGCTGGAGCGCTTGTCTTCGATCTGGCGCTTGAAATGAGGAGGGTTGTCGGACACGACTCTCGTGGTTGCGGCTATCACCCCATCGCGCCATGAATTCACGACATCCAGCGGAATGAATATTGATCCGGAAGACAGCCACTCCGGGCGCACGGGAGGATCATCAGTCGGCGGCACGGATGAAACAATGACGTCCATATTCTCGATTGCAGAGCGGACTTCGTTCACCGGCATGAGGCGGGCAGAGCATTCACTCGCAAGTTCCGCGCAGAACGTTTCACGAGATGCCGCAGTTCGCGAGGCCACGAAAACCTCTTCGATCGAAGGAAAGACGGCCGTCATCGTCCGCAATGTCCAAAGGCCCAGTCCGCCGCACCCAATAAGTCCGAGGCGCCTCGGTTGCGAAGGACGGATATGCTTGACGGCAGCAGCAGCGCAGGCCGCGGTACGCACGAACGTGACGTACATGCCTTCCATGATGCATACCGGCAGGCCGTTATCGGGATGATTGAGGATGATGATCCCCGTGGAATCGGGAAGCCCTCGGTCGAAATTGCCCGGGAAGTAAGAGACCCACTTCATCCCCAGCGCGCGGGCGCCATCGACCCAGGCCGGCATGGCGTGCAGAAAGCTGTTTGGGTAGCTCGGATGCACGCCGATCTTCGTCGGCACTTCCACCCGGCCTTGCGCGTCGAGACGATAGGCTTGCTCGGTCAAGGCGACGATCTCATTGAGCGAGAGGCCGGTTGCCCGGACATCGCTCTCGCTCAGCAATCGAATAGTGATGCCCTGGCTCATGAAGCCTCGAACGCGATCGGTCGTCTTCGGTCGTCCACTCAGTTCACGATATGCAGCTTCCCGTCCGGGATGAGTGAGAGAATCTCGCAACCGTCCGCACGGATGACAACGTGTTCCTCCGGATTGACCAGACCGTCAATGCTTTCGATCTTTGGCTCCGGCGTCAGCGCCATGCGCTCTTCCAGGATTGTGTCGTCGGTGGCGGACATCGACGGAGGCTCGTTCTCAAGCCCGATGCCATGACCGATCCGCTTTGAAGGATGGTCGGAGTAATTATGCCATTCCGGATGGCCGGCGAGCCATTTCTGCGAAAACTCGAACAGGTCCCGCACGGCCACTCCGGGTTTCATCCGGTCGATGACCTCGAACAACAACTCCCACATGCCGTCATGCTCGGCGATCTGGCGCGGCGAGGGTGGACCGAAGACGGCGCGGCGAGTGAAATCCATCTTGTAGCCCGAGAACGTGCACCCGCCGTCGAGATACAGGACGTCACCCTTCTGGAATGTCCGTCCCGGACCCGTGGCGCCGAGAACCGTGGGCGGCTCCGATGACAGATCGGCGCCCTCCTCGAGGTAATAGGCAAGGATTTTCTTCTGAACAGCCGGGACCGAAACGCCCGGCCGAAGCTCCATCATGCAACGCTGCCACGCCTTGCCGCCCATCTCGCACGCCTTTCGCATGCAGTCGATTTCCCATTCCGACTTGATCAGACGGCAGCCCCAGATCACCGGCCCGGAATTGATGAACGTGACCTGCGGAAGCTGTTCGCGCAGCAAATCGAGATCGACGACGGCAATGCCAAGCCACGTTTCGCGTCCGAGTTCGATGCCGATGCGCCCCTTCGTCAGGCCGCGCTCCTTGAGCACATCGGTGATCCCCCAATCCACGCGCGGCGCATCGGTATACGGAACCTCGGGATAAATGCGGCGGTCCTTCACCCAGGACGGGAACGGCTGCTTGTACAGCCGCGCGAACATGTCGGGACCCGACCACGTGATCAGCGCCGGTTCGCCCTCGAGCGGCAGGATGAAGATCGCCGGCCGCGATTTCATCCAGGACGGAACCTTGTGGCCGGTGAAATAACTGTAGGTCACGGGATCGGTGACGACCAGGCCGTCCATATCGTGGCCGCGCATCAGGCTACGCGCTTTCGCAACCCGATTGGCATATTCGTCGGCGGGCATGACGGACATCGATCGCGCTCCCACGAACACTCAAACGAAAGTCAACCACGCCTGGCGACGCGGGTTCTTTCCATAGACCGTATCGAAATAGGCCTTCTGCAATTCGATCGTGACCGGGCCCGGTTTTCCGTTACCGATCTTGCGCGAATCCAATTCCACGACCGGCGTGACCTCCGCGCCGGTGCCGACGAAGAAGACCTCGTCGGACGTCAGCGTGTAATCGCGGGAGAACAATTCCTCGCGAACCTGCATTCCGCGTTCGCGCGCCAGCTCGATCACCGTGTCCCGGGTGATGCCGTCGAGAAGATGGGTCAGCGGCGGGGTAACCAGCGCCTTGTCGCGCACGAGGAAGATATGCTCGACCGAGCCCTCCGCGACATGACCGTTCGTGTCGAGAAGAAGCGCCTCGTCGTAGCCGTCACGCTTCGCTTCGGTCCGGGCCATCTGGAAAAGCATATAATTGCCGCACGCCTTCGCCTTTGACATGTTCGAATTGATGTGCTGGCGCGAATAACTCGAGGTCTTGACCCGGCTTCCCCGTTCGAGAGTGCCCGCGCCGACATACTCGCCCCAATACCACACGGCGATCGAGACGTTGATCTCGCAGTCCTCGTAGGCGAGGCCCATTCCGCCGCTGCCGATATAGGCAATCGGGCGGATGTAGCATTGCTCGAAGCCGTTCGCGCGGATGATGTCGCGTGTCGCCGCCGTGAGTTGTTCGAGGTCGTATGGAACTTCGAAGCCGAGGATTTTGGCCGAGTTCCTCAAACGCAGAAGATGTTCGGCCAGACGGAAAACCGCGGGACCCGACTCCGTCTTGTAGCAGCGGATGCCTTCGAAAACACCGAAGCCGTAATGAAGGGTATTGCTGACGAGATGAACCTTGGCGTCATCCCAATTGAGGATCTCTCCATCCATCCAGATCTTGTCAGCCTTTTCCATTTCCCGACTCTCGAACTCCGGTGCTGCGGGTAAAATCGAAATCAGGCTCTCATGCCTGAGCCGGTTTTGCGAAGCGGCGGTCGACGACGACCTGCCCTCCCAGGATCACGCGCTCGATGCGTGACTTGTCCTGGAATATCCGGATGTCCTTGAGGGGATCGCCGTCGACGATGACGAGATCGGCCAGCTTCCCCGGTTCGAGGCTACCGACCTTGTCGGCCATACGGAGAAGCTTGGCGGCTTCGATGGTCGACGTGGAAATCGCCTCCAATGGCGTGAGGCCCATTTCCACGAGATAGACGAGTTCGTCGAGATTGTTTCCATGGTCGGTGAAGGGCACACCGGTATCCGTTCCCATGGCGAGCTTGACGCCGGCTTTGTGCGCCCGCTTGAACCCGTCGACGTGCCGGTCGATTGCCGACTGCGCCTTGCGAACGACATCGGGGCGAATACCGGCGCTGACGCCATGCTTGACGACATTGCGCACCGCAGCCGTCGTGGCGACGAGATAGGTTCCTCG
>JBFWPD010000451.1:0-3769 GCA_050250175.1 Vicinamibacterales bacterium | reverse complement strand
CTCTTCGTGCGCCACTGCGAGGAGCGCGGCCTCCCGCCGGCCGACATGCTCTTCGAAGCCGTCTGACGGATCCGCGCGCCCGAAATGTCCCCGTTCTCACCGCCCGCAGCACTGCTCCTCACGGCAGGACTCGGGCAGCGCCTCGCGCCGCTGACCGAAGTCCGCGCCAAGCCCGCAGTTCCGCTGGCCGGCGAAGCCATCGTGCGACGGATTCTCCGTAGCCTTGCGGCACAGCGCGTGACCGACGTGGTTCTTAACCTTCACTACCGTCCGGAGTCAATCGCTGCCGTCGTCGGGGACGGAAGCGATCTGGGTGTCCGCGTCAGGTACTCCTGGGAGCAGCCACAGATATTGGGGGGCGCAGGCGGACCGCGGCGTGCGCTCCCGATCATCGGCGCCGACCGGTTCTTCATCGTGAATGGCGACACCCTCACAGATGTGTCGCTCGACCGTCTTGCTGCGGCGCACGCGGCGTCGGGCGCACTGGTCAGCCTTGCGGTCACCCCCAACCACGAACCGCAGCGCTACGGCGGGATACGGATGGATCGAGACGGTCGCGTGAGTGGGTTCGCTCGGCGCGGCGTGGAGGCACGGGGATCCTTCCACTTCGTTGGAGTGCAGGTGGTCGAAGCGGCAGCGTTCGTCAACCTCTCCCCGGATTCGCCGACTGCGTCGATCGGCGGGTTGTACGACGCGCTGCTCGCCGGACAGGCCGGGTCGGTCATGGGCGTGGTGTTCGAGTCCCCCGCATTCTGGGACGTCGGCACGGTCGAGGACTACTGGCGCACGTCGCAGGCATGGCTCACCCACGAAGCACCGGGCGCGTGGTGCGGCGAATCGACACACGTCGATCCGGGCGCGCGAATCACCCGCTCCATAGTGTGGGACGACGTACGGATTCCGCGCGGTTGTGTCATCGACGAGTGCATCGTCACCGATGGCGTGCATCTCGCCGAGGGCAGTCAGTACGAGCGCTCCATACTCATCGCGAGTCAGCAGGGCGTGAGGGTCGAGCCTCTCGGGTTCACGCCTTCATGACGTCTCCTCAGCTGCCGGATCGGGAACAGCGGGTTCACGCCTACCTCCGGGAGCGCAGCCTGGACAGTCAGCTCCTGCGACTCGACCCGCTGACGCCGGACGCCTCGAGCCGCCGCTACTTTCGCGTGACTCTTACCGACGGATCGATTGTTCTTGCCGTCTACCCGGGGGCCATCGAGTACGCGTCGATGCCATTCAGCGCGGTCGGCGCGCTCTTCCAGAGAATGAGCCTTCCCTCCCCGCGAGTCCTTGGACACTCGGACACGCTCGGCGTCGTGGCCCTCGAGGATCTTGGCGATGTGACGCTACAGAACCATCTGGAGCATTCGTCGCTCGCGGATCGGGCTCGACGGTACCGCGAGGCTGTCGAGCTGATCGTCCGGATTCAGGAGCAGGGCCGCGAGCATGCGGCGGAGGGGCAGGTCTGCTACCAGCTGGCATTCGACGTCGAGAAGCTAACGTGGGAGCTCGAGTTCTTCCGTGAACACTTCCTCGAGGCCTACCGCGGAGCACGCCTCACGGCAGGCGAGCACGATGCGCTGGCGACCGAATGGCACGGCATCGCGGCCGACCTTGCGGCCGAGCCTCGCGTCCTCTGTCACCGCGACTTCCACAGCCGCAACCTGATGGTGCACCGCGGCACTCTTCACGTCATCGACTTCCAGGATGCGCGAATGGGTCCCGACACGTACGATCTCGTGTCCCTGCTGCGCGACTCGTACGTGGATGTGACCCCCGCGGAGCGCGCCTCGCTCGTCGCGCACTTTCTCCAGCGGGCGCCAGCCACTGACGCCCGCACGTTTCCGCAGCGTTTCGACCTGATGTCGGTCCAGCGCAACCTGAAAGCGCTGGGTACATTCGGTCATCAGGCGACCGTGGGAAAGAATCAGACGTACGTCCCGTACATGAGTCGCACGCTGGCGTACGTGCGCGTTCCTCTCTGGCAGGACGACCGTTTCGCGAAGCTTCGGGAACTGCTCGCGACGCACCTGCCCGAGCTCAGGCAGCCGCCTGTTCCGGGCTAGAATTGAGAAGCTCGTTCCGATTCATGCGTCAATTCGGGGTTTCCACCCATCTGTTCCACGGCGAGCGCCTGACTCGCGAGCACCTGCTCGAGATCGGAAGGCACGGATTCGAAGCCGTCGAGCTGTTCGCCACGCGGACGCATTTCGACTATCACAATCCCGCATCCGTGGCCGATCTCCAGGAGTGGGTCGCGGACGCCGGCCTGCGGCTGCACGGGGTTCACGCGCCGATTGGAGAGAGCTTCGCCAATGGCCGCTGGGGCCCGCCGCTCTCTCTCGCAAGCACCGACGCCGAGGCACGCGCGCGCGCACTTCAGGAGGCCGAACAGGCGCTCTACATCGCGAGGCGATTGCCCTTCGACGTCCTTGTCGCCCACATCGGCCTGCCCCGCACACAGCAGGCCACTCCGGCCACCAACAATCGCGACGCAGCACGACGAAGCATCGAGCATCTGCTCGTCCTCGCGGAGCCTCTCGGCGTCCGCATCGCACTCGAAGTGATCCCGAACGACCTCTCTCGTCCGGCAACGCTCGTGCACTTCATCGAGGAAGTCCTCGACGAGCCCGAGGTCGGTATCTGCCTCGATTTCGGGCACGCGAACATGGACGGGGACGTCGTCGACGCAATCGAGACGGTGTCAGAGCACCTCGTGACGACTCACGTGCACGACAATCGAGGGCGGCAGGATGAGCACCTGCTGCCGTTCGAGGGCACAATCGACTGGCCTGCGGCGCTGACGACGGTGCAGAAAGTCGGCTACGACGGCACGCTGCTGCTCGAAGTCGCGTCGCACGGTTCGGCGAGGAGCACGCTGGAGAAGGCGCGGGCTGCAAGGGCGAAGATGGAGTCGCTGCTGCAGTCCTGAGCCCATTGCCCATTTCCAATTACCAGATCACCAGATTCCCAGATCACCAAATTCTCTGAGTCGATCATGTGGGTCTATATCGAAGACGTCGGCCGGCACGTTGGCGAGGAAGTCACAATCAAGGGCTGGCTTCACAATCGCCGCTCGAGCGGGAAGATTCACTTCCTGATACTCAGGGACGGCAGCGGCTTCATTCAGGCCGTCATGTCGAAAGCCGCCGTCGGTGAGGCCGTGTTCTCTGCCGCCGATCACCTGTCGCAGGAAACGTCGATGGTCGTGACCGGCGTCGTGAGGGCTGACCAGCGTGCACCGAGCGGATACGAGATCGACGCCAAGACGCTCGAGGTGATCGGTGAGTCGCATGACTATCCGATTACACCGAAGGAGCATGGTGTCGACTACCTGCTCGATCGGCGTCACCTCTGGATCCGGTCCGAGCGGCAGCAGGCCATCCTCAGGATTCGCCACGAGATCATCGACGCCGTCCGCGACTTCTTCAACTCGCGCGGGTTCATTCTCGCGGACACGCCGATCTTCACACCCGCCGCCTGCGAAGGCACGACGACGCTGTTCCCGGCGCAGTACTTCGAGGATCAGACCGCGTACCTGACCCAAAGCGGGCAGCTCTACAACGAAGCGAACGCAATGGCGCTCGGTCGCGTCTACTGCTTCGGTCCGACGTTCCGGGCAGAAAAATCGAAGACCCGCCGGCACCTGACCGAGTTCTGGATGGTCGAGCCGGAAATGGCCTACGCCTCACTTGACGACGTGATGGAGCTGGCCGAAGGGCTCGTGATTTCGGTCGTGAGCCGCGTGCTCGACCGAAGAGCCCGTGAGCTC
>JBFWPD010000450.1:0-3771 GCA_050250175.1 Vicinamibacterales bacterium | reverse complement strand
GACCTGGCGGTCGCCACGGACGCCGGGGTCGGCATCAGGCGAGCCGAAGTTCTCGGGGATATCCACGTGCGTGTCGATGGTCGTCACGCGAATGTGAATACCCAGCGCGCGTGCGCGCACGTCGGCGTCGTCTTCTCCCCGGGCTGCCTCCGGTCCGGGCGCCGAGCAGGCTGCGGCCAGTAACGCCGACGTCAGCACAGGAATGAATCGGCGCCTCGCCGTCGTCGAAAGCGATGTCACGCATCCTCCGCCGCTTACGATAATCGAACTACGGTCCCGCGCGGGTCACGGTCTGCCGGATTTCGCCTCATTCGAAGCGATAGTCGAAGGTGGCGACATCCTCCCGATACCACTCGCCGACGCGCTCGACCATCGATCGCGAGTAGGCGTCACGATACGAACCGCCACGCCCGCGACGGAGCACCGGGAGCGTCACGTTGACGCCAAGCCGCCGGCAGATCGACTCGAAATCACTGTCGATAAATTCGAACCGCCCCACGAAGTCGCAGCCTACGCCGGGCCTGCCGACAATCCTGATCCAGTCGCACTGCGGGCGGAAGTGCACCCAGCTCATGACCTCACGGCGGCGGCGTGCATTGTCCAGCGATGCAATGAACTGCTCGAAGGTCGCGACCCCTTCGAGGTGCTCCGAAGCCCATAAGCCGTCTTCGTTGTGATGGCGCCCTACCCTCTCGGCCAGGTAGCCGTAGGCCGAGTGCATGCGATCCCAGGGATTCCGCACGAACGCAAACTTGAAGTAGCTCGCGTACCGTTCGGGATCCACGGCGAGAAAGCGTGACAGAGGGACGTGACTGGCGCGGACGCCAAAGAGAGCTCGCGTCACGCTCGTGCCCGCGGTTTTCGGGATGTGGACGAAGATGGCACGAAGCTGATCGTGGTGGGGATGGTACGGATCGAACCGCCTCCCGCTCAGCCGAAACGCAAGTCGCGCGGCCCTCGGAGGAATCCCGAACTCGACCGAGCGCATCCAGCTGCGTAAGTCCATGCGGTTACACCCGCACCAGTACGCCCTGCGCCGGCTGTCCCGTCGCTTGCGAAATCGCCGCCGCATACAACGCCACCTGCCTGCGGTACTCCTCTTCGCTGCCGGCCACGTCACGATCGGTCTTGTAGTCGACGACCGTCCAGCGGCCGTCCTCTTCGAAGGCCAGATCGACGATGCCTTCGAGGAGCGTGCCGTCGGGCATCCGGCAGGTGACTGGCGTCTCCCGCCTGGCGGCCCCACGTCGTGACGCGCGGGCAGCACGGCGGAGGACATCATGCCGCAGCACGCGCTCGACCGTGGCGACGGCCCGCCGCACGACCTCGCTGTCGCCGAGCCCGAGCACGCGCGCCTCCACCTCTGCGATGCCCAGAAGCCCGTTCGCATCGGTCTCGAAGGGCGCCTGCGCGAGGATGGCATGCACGAGCGCACCGAACGCGGCGCCACCCGATCGCGCCGCGTCGCGCATCGTCGCATCGATCAGCGGCACGTCGCGCCAGCCCGGGACATCGCGTGGAGGCTCCTTGGACTCCGGGAGCGGCACCGCCGCCCACGAACGAATCGTCGAGACCGACAGCGATGGCACGCTCCCGGCCACGCGCGCTTCGTCGCGGGCAAGGCGCCATCGATCGTACCGGCTCCGGCCGTCCGCAACGACGTCGCGCGGAACGTCCTTGACGATGAGATCCTGCCGTCGCACACCGAACGACGGCCGCGCACCAAGGCCGAGCGCATGCGGGTCCCACCACACGACGCGGTAGTCTCCGGACATCGTGTGCTCCCCGGGCGAAACGGTCGTCGGCAGCGCCGCATCGCCATCCGGCCGGGTCAGCACCGAGTCCTTCGATCGGAACGCCGGACATCCCGCCGCACGTCCGCCGTCGCGGCGCGTTTCCATCGGCGGATACACGGCACGGTTCAAGGGCGACAGCCAGCCTCCTTCCCACGGCGAATCGCCAACGGCCGGGACGACGAGCAGGTCGCGCGCGCGAGTCGCTGCAACGTAGGCGAGACGGACCCCTTCGGCGCGATCGCGAGCGACCTCAATCGCTTCGTGATCGTGCAAATCGTGAGGCGCCCAGCCTCCAATTCGCATTGCGCACAGGCTCTTCGCTGCGTCCACGAAGCGGCTCGCATCGTCGCGACTCAGCCTGCAGGTCAGATCCGCGAGGATGACGACCGGGAACTCCAGGCCCTTGGCCTTGTGCACGGTCATCAGCCGCACGCCGTCACTCGAGTCTTCGAGAATCGGCGCCTCGGCCGTCTCCGTTTCCGCAGCCGTTCGCAGTTCGTCGATGAACCCCCTGAACGAGATGCCGCCTGCCGCTTCGTACTGGCGCGCAAGTTCGGACACGTGCAGGACGTTTGCGAGCGCCTGCTCCCCCGCCGGCCGCAGGATGAAACCGACATGCGCCCGTGTCTCGGCCAGCAGACGCCCAACCGTGTCGGCGACCGGACGGTAGTTTCGTCCGCGGTGGAGCCGCTGCAGCAACCGCAGCGCATCGGCGATCGGCTGCAGGTGTGTGACCGGATCCGCGGTCAGCGCGAGATCCGTCCCCGAGTTGCCTCCAAGGGCGGCGGGAATCCGGAACGGGTGGAACCCCCCGAAGCGATGCCTGAACTCGAGGAGATCGCTGTCGTCGATCGCGAACAGCGACCCTTTCAGCGTCGCGAACACCGAGAGCTCGTCGTCCGGCCACTCCACGGCGGCAAGCGCGGCACGAAGCGTCTCGACCTCCTCGCGCTCGTGAAACGCCTTGCCGCCGACGAGCAGGTGAGGAATGCCGCGCGCTTCGATGGCGGCAACGTACCGCCGAGTCACATCCTCGCCAAAGCTCGTGAACCGGCGGAACAGGACGGCGATGTGACGCGCAGCGAGCGGAACGCGCGATTCCGTGCCGTCCGCCCCTCGCTCGGCAACGGTCCAACCGTTCTTCGGGTCGATTGCCCAGTCGATGAAGGCTCCGATGGCGTCAGGCAGCGACTCGTCGATCGCCCGGCCCGACGGCCGATGCCCGCGGCCGTACGGCTCGGGGACCGGCAGCGCGACGATGGCCGGCTGCCCCTGATGGTCGAGGCGATGAGGCGAGAGGGGCACATACCCGGCCTGAAGCGTCGCCGGGTCGCCGCGCATCTCCTCACCGAACGCTGCATTCACGAAGCGCTGAATCGAGGGCACGCTTCGATAACTGGTCGTGAGCTTGAGCACGCGGGCGCCATGACGATCGAGGTGCTCCTTGACCGTCCAGTAAGTGCCGACGTCCGTGCCTCGAAAGCGGTAGATCGCCTGCTTCGGATCGCCGACGATGAACAGCTTGCCGGGAACCGGCCGCGCGAACCGCCAGTCGGACACGCTTGCGTTGTCCGCGGCAAGGAGCGCGAGAATCTCTGCCTGAATCGGGTCGGTGTCCTGAAACTCGTCGACGAACACCCGCGCAAACTTCTTCTGCAGATGACCTCGAACGGAGGCATCGTCTCGAATGAGATCGCGGGCCCGCGCAAGGAGATCGACGTAGTCGAGCGCCCCGGCCGCCGTCTTCAACGACTGGTAACGCTCGGTGGCCCCGAGAAGCTCCTGCTGGAGGGCCGCGGCGAGATCGGCGTCAGCGTCCTTCCTGAACTGCTGAACGTCAGCAAAGAGCGCGTCGCGCGCGGACAACACGTCGTTCCGCGCGACGGTCTGGCTGTAGCGGCTCCCGTAGCCGCGCCTGGGCCTCGAGAACCCTCGATCGCGGGCGAGATCGACGAACCGCGCCTCCCATCCGTCC
>JBFWPD010000449.1:0-3777 GCA_050250175.1 Vicinamibacterales bacterium | reverse complement strand
CCGATTCGTCCTCGTCGGCGCCATGAATCCGTGCCCGTGCGGGTTCGCGGGCGATCCGAACCGGGAATGCCGCTGCACGCCGCAACAGACAGCGCGCTATCAAGGCCGGTTGTCCGGACCGCTGCGCGACCGGATGGACCTGACCGTCGACGTGCCTGCGGTGTCACACGAGGCGCTCCTCGGTCCGGCGTCAGGAGAGTCGTCGGCCATTGTCCGCGCAAGAGTCGAAGCGGCGAGAGAGCACCAGCGACGGCGATTGAGCGAGCACGGAATACGGACGAACGCCGAGCTCGGTCCGCGCCTGCTCGCCAGATACGCAGCGCTCGATCGACGCGGGCTTCGTGTGCTGGCCGAATCGGCCGCGCGACTCGGTCTGAGTGCGCGCGCGTACGACCGGGTGCGTCGTGTCGCGCGTACGATTGCCGATCTCGCCGAAAGCGAAACTGTGCAAGTCGATCACATCGCGGAGGCGCTGCAGTTCAGGCCGCAGAATTCATCGACATAACAGTCGAGTTCCTCTTCGCAGAACTTTCGTGCACTGGACTTCCGGCTTGGGATTCCCGATAACCGTGTGATACAGTCCGTGACCGGGTCAACGCTGTCTGTTGCACCTATCCCCTTGCTTGTGAGTCGGATACGCGACATTAGATGAGTCCATGCCTGCGCGTCGTTACACGGTAGTCGTCGCTGACCGTCTGACAGGTGCCGTCCGGGATGTGACGGTCAGCCTGCGGCGGGTGATTTTCGTGACCCTCGCGGTCTTTTCACTGCCCGTGCTCATCGGCCTTGGCGCGCGATGGAGCGCGCGGCTCGAGATCGAGCAGCTTCGCGCCACCAACATGGCGCTTGAAGTCGAGAACGGCAGCTACCGCCAAGCAACCGGCGCGCTCACCTCGCAGATTCAGGAGCTCGGTACTGTTGTCGAGGATCTCGGGACGCGGTCCAATCTCGATCCGGAGCTCGCGCGCGCCATGGAGCGGCTGCCCGCAGTCGTCAAGGCACGCGCCGCTGGTGGCACCACGCAGGTCGGGTCCACACTTTCGTCGGTCTTCTCCACCGCGCTCTCATCCCCTGAAGACACATTCGGCGTCCTTCGCACCCTGCTGTCCGGGCTCGAGAGCCGCTTGCGCACCGTCCGCGGCGACGTCGAGCGGCGCGAGGCGCTCGCCGCGGCAACGCCGTCGATCTGGCCTGCGCATGGATGGCTGACCGGCGGCTTTGGTCGCCGGGCCGATCCGTTCAACGGCGAACAGGGCTATCACGAAGGGATCGACATCTCGGCATCGAAGGGCCAGCCGGTGTATGCCACGGCTGATGGCGTCGTCGAGTCGGCGGCGTACGCCGGCGAATACGGGAACCTGCTGGTCATCACTCACGACTTCGGCCTGTCCACGCGATACGCGCACCTCAGCAAGTTCAACGCGAAGCCCGGCGACACGGTAAAGCGCGGCGATGTCATCGGCTTCATTGGATCGACTGGCCGGTCCACGGGTTGGCACCTGCACTACGAGATCCTCGCCAACGGCAAGCTGATCAATCCGTTGCAGCTTCTCACGCAGCCGTCCGGCCGTTCGCGTCTCGCGCAGTAACCTCGCCCAGCCAGGCTGGCTTCCTCCCTTCCCGTTGCCGTGCGCGGCCGGGCTCCGCTACAATCAGTGGATACCCCACGGACGTTCCTCGCACTAGATGATCCAGACACTTCTCGCGAAGGTCTTCGGCACACAAAACGAACGCGAACTGAAGCGTATCGCGCCGATCGTGTCGGATGTAGCCGACCTCGAGCCTGCGCTGCAGGCGCTCTCCGACGAAGGCCTCCGCGCCAGGACCACTGAGTTCCGCGAACGCCTCGCCGCCGGCGAGACGCTCGACGACATCATGGCCGAGGCCTTTGCTGTCGTCCGCGAGGCAGGCAGGCGCGTGCTGAACATGCGCCACTTCGACGTCCAGCTCGTAGGCGGCGCGGTGCTCCACAGCGGAAAGATCGCCGAGATGAAGACCGGCGAGGGCAAGACCCTCGTCGCCACGCTTCCGGCCTATCTGAACGCGCTCGCGGGCAAGGGCGTCCACGTGGTCACGGTCAACGACTACCTCGCGCGCCGCGACTCGGAGTGGATGGGACGCATCTACCGCTTCCTCGGCATGTCGGTCGGCGTGATCCAGCACAGCATGACCGATCCGGAACGCCAGGCCGCGTACGCGTGCGACATCACCTACGGCACCAACAACGAGTTCGGCTTCGACTACCTGCGCGACAACATGAAGTTCGACCTCGCGCACTACGTGCAGCGAGGCCACCACTTCGCAATCGTCGACGAAGTGGACAGCATCCTGATCGACGAGGCCCGCACGCCTCTCATCATCTCGGGACCCGCCGAGCAGTCCACGGAGCTCTATTACGACGTGGATCGCATCATCCCGCGCCTGAAGGCCGGGGCCGTCACGCGCGGGGACACGAAGGCCGAGGATCGCGAGGCGCTCGAAGCGACCGGCGACTATCTGGTCGACGAGAAGCACAAGACGGTCACCCTCACCGAGACGGGCATGGGCAAGGCCGAGCAGCTGCTCGCGAAGCACTTGCAGCCGGGCGGACTCTACGACCCGGCGAACATGCCGCTGCTCCACCACGTCAACCAGGCGCTTCGCGCGCACACCCTGTATCACCTCGACGTCGAGTACATGGTGAAGGACGGCGAAGTGGTGATCGTGGACGAGTTCACCGGCCGCCTGATGCCGGGACGGCGCTGGAGCGACGGCTTGCACCAGGCGGTGGAGGCGAAGGAGCACAACTCGGCGCATCCCGAGGTGAAGATCGAGCGCGAAAACCAGACGCTCGCGACCGTCACCTTCCAGAACTACTTCCGCAAGTACGCGAAGCTGGCCGGCATGACCGGCACCGCGGATACCGAGGCCGAGGAGTTCGCGAAGATCTACAACCTCGACGTCGTCATCATTCCGCCCAATCGTCCGCTCGCCCGCATCGAACACCCCGACCTCATTTACCGGACGGCTGGCGAAAAGTGGGACGCGATCGTCACGGAGATCATCGAGGAACACAGAAAAGGCCGCCCGGTCCTCGTGGGCACGGTATCGATCGACAAGTCGGAACGCCTCTCCACGATGCTCGACCGGCGCGGACTGAAGCGTGGCACGACCACAGGCGGCAGCTCCGAGAAACACGTTGTCCTGAACGCGAAGTACCACGCTCAGGAAGCCGAGTTCGTCGCCCAGGCCGGACGCAAGGGCGCCGTGACGATTGCCACGAACATGGCCGGCCGAGGCACCGACATTCTCCTTGGCGGCAACGCGGAGTTCATGGCGCGTCAGCAGTGCCTGGCCCAGGAGATCGCGGAACGCCTGCCGAAAGGCGAGGAACGGTTCCTGGACGACGACGAGTTCGTCTACTTCTTCCACCTCGACGCGTTCTATCGCGTGCCGAAAGCGGCCTATCAGCAGATCTACGGCCACTTCAAGGCGGAGACGGACGCGGAGCACGACGAAGTGGTTGCGCTCGGGGGCCTGCACATCATCGGCACCGAGCGGCACGAATCGCGGCGCATCGACAATCAGCTGCGCGGCCGCGCAGGCCGTCAGGGCGACCCCGGATCGTCCCGCTTCTACCTCTCGCTCGAAGACGACCTGATGCGCATCTTCGGCTCGGACCGGATCTCCGGCCTGATGCAGAAGCTGGGCATGGAGGAAGGCGAGCCGATCGAGCACGGCATGGTGACCCGCGCCATCGAGCGCGCACAGAAGCAGGTCGAAGGCCAGAACTTCTCC
>JBFWPD010000448.1:0-3793 GCA_050250175.1 Vicinamibacterales bacterium | reverse complement strand
ACTCAATAGCTCAGTGTTTCGCGCCATTCTCAGTGATCTGATCTGCGAGTAGATACGAATCCCACCCTCTCCGCCAAATCCCGTTCCTTTAGATTCAATCACTTAGCCAGGGGCAGTGGGTTCTCTCGGGTGATAGCGGGCAATGCCGCTCGAATTCGCCCCGATCGTCGCCTCCGCGATCAGTGAAAACAGGCCTGTTTCGGCCACGTGGGTTCTCGCGATGGCCGCGTGGGTGCACGAAGAACCCGCGTCGCTCAGAGGTCTTGGCACCACCGAGGACAGCGACGGACTGGGGGGCGATAGCCACTGCGGCGTCGATCGCTACCTAAGAATGTCAGGCGACCCAAAGTGCCGCGTCATCAGTTAATTGCGCCGACTCCTGTCGGTCCGCACGGCGGCTCCACGCGGCGAGCAGACTGCCCGCCACCATTCGTCAACGTGCCCCGCGGCGTTCGCGCGGTTCTTCAGCCGATCTAAACGCCCTCCCGTGGCCTAAATACCGGGCGGCGCCACCAGCCGATCAAAGCGCCACGTGCGGCGGCGGCGTCGTATCGTCTTTTCACCTTTAGAATCTCCCAGTCGGATCGAGTCCCATTCTGCCGTCCGCGCCTCCCGTGTTGGGCGGTCTGGACGCTCACGGGAGGCGGAGATGTTCGCGAAGAGGAGCCGGCCAGGACTGCAGGCGCCGAGTTGCTCGCCCGGTTGTTGACGAATACACGGTATCCGTATATCGTGGTGCCATGATCCGCTCGTTCGCGGGCCGGACGACGGCTGACCTGTGGGCCCAGCTCAACACAAAGTCCGCACGCCGCGTCCCGAGGGCATTGTGGCCTGTCGCGCATCGCAAGCTGACGATGCTCGATAGCGCGCAGCGGTTGGACGATCTGACTGCCGTACCGGGCAATCGTCTGGAGGCCCTCGTCGGGGATCGAGAAGGTGAACACAGCATCCGCGTGAACCAGCAGTACCGGATCACGTTTCGATGGGAGAACAACGATGCGTACGACGTCTGCTGCGAGGACTACCACTAGGTCGATCCCGCGCGACCCGTCGAGCCTCGGTCCGGCGGTTCACCCCGGTGAGATCCTGCTCGAGGAGTTCCTGAAGCCGCTCGAACTGACGCAGTCCGCGGCGGCGCAGAAGCTCGGCATGTCGACCGTGCGCCTCAATGAACTGGTTCGCGGCAAGCGTGGGGTCACCGCCGACACCGCCATCCGCCTCGCGCAGCTTTTCAAGACGACGCCGCAGTTCTGGATGCACATGCAAGCGAACTTCGATCTGAAGGCTGCGATGGCTCGGCGGCGCTCGATGAAGCTGGCGACGCCTCGGTAGCCATGGGTGCCCGGCAGCTCGCGGCGGACGTCGACGTGCGCGGGCAATGGCGGGCAATGCGCGGCGGCAACGCTGGCAGCCATGGCAACTACGGCAATGTGGCTTCTGTAAGTTACAGAAACCAAGCGAGCTGAGCGAGTCCGAATCCCACCCTCTCCGCCATCCTTCGCCAAACGCTCGCTTCGCTCGCGGCTCCGGATGGCTGCGCCACGTCACTGCGAGCGACTCGCGAAGGGGTGTCCTCCGAAGCCAGCGAGCGAAGCGAGCGTCTTACGCGGAGGAGGACATCCCCCCCTCGCCGAACCCACGGAACCACATGGACGCTGCGATCACGCGGCAATATCTGTTAGTAGCAATCGTCTTCGAGTGTGCACACTGCGCGAACCCGCCTTCCTGAGTCGCCCTTCTGCAGCTCACTTGGCGCGCTTGCCGCTGGTCCAGGGCTCGCATCGGTCCTTGGGTGGCCTACCCAGCCAAGCGATTCGTCTACATCATTCGCAGCGTGAATCATTCGAGGCGTCGCTACATAGGCGTCACCTCGAACCTCGAGGCCAGACTCGCGGCGCACAACACGGGACAGAATCGGTCAACCGCCCGCTGGCGACCGTGGTCCGTCGACGTGTGCATCGAGTTCAAGACCGAGAACCTGGCGATGCGGTTCGAGCAATACCTGAAGTCGGGCGCCGGGCACGCCTTTGCGATGGCGCACTTCGCCGAGCCCTGAAGCGCGCGGTCACGCGTACGCCTTGGCGCCGATCAAGCAGGCGGTCACAAAGACTTGCGCACTGCGTCCTGATGGCCAGCACTGAGCTCCCCACAGCACCCGCGAAGCCATCGCGCTGGCCATCCACCTCGTCCTGCACGTGGAGCGAGTGGGCAGGGCGTGAAGGGTCACGGACGTCGCTACCGTGCCCGGGTACGACCCGGCCGGCGGTCGCATCCGCCTCGACCCGTTGGTCTCACGAGTGCCGACCGACGCAGAAGGAGGAGTGTCATGACGCGCGTTCCCGCCTGGTGTCGCATCGTGCCGGTTCTGCTGGTTCTGTCTGGGTGCGGCGGGTCGCCTCCGTCGCCGACTGGTCCTTCGACGCCCTCGTCGTTCCTTTCCGGCTCGTGGTCGGGCACGGTGACGATTCAGGTCAACCCGGGGCAATCGCAATCACCAGCAGCCGATCGCCGCGAATCTGCTGCAGCAGGACGTCACCGCCGAACGACCGAATCAGCGATGGGTGGGGGATACGAGCGAATTGCGGATCGGCGAGAATGGCAAGGCCTACCTGCGGGCGATCCTGGATCTCTACTCTCGGTTCGTCGTGGGCTGGGCGATCAGCGCGGTCAACGATCGCCATCTCACGCGCAAGGCGCTCGAGATGGCTGCGCGGTCCACCGTCCGATCGTCCGATGCGTACGGGATCACGGATGCAGCGGGGCAATCCAAACGGTGGCGCGGCGTGCGGCCTTCGCGTGTGATACGATCCGAGGCCGGGAATCTTCCCGCGTGCCGTGCCTCCTCCGGGCGTAACGAGCCTGCCGACTCGCTCACCTGTAGTCAGCCTCCAACACGAGACGAATGCACCGCGTCTCTCCGGACCTGGTAGGCGGCGTGAGTGTGGATGCCTCAGCCGTTCTGTGGGAAGGCGAGGACGATGAGGCAGGATCTGTACGTGGCCGTACGAGTCGGATGTACGCCGAGGGTGGAAGGCGCATTAAGCTTGCGATCGGTGGCGCAGATGGAAGTGGCACAGCACGAAGTGATGCGGGTCGTCCCTGGCATCCCGGCGTCTGTGGCCGACGAGGCAGGGGACTAAGGAAGCTGATCTGTCGGACGCCGTCATGCGACGGGACGTCAAATCAATCAGGAGGCGCGGTTGACCGGAACGATCAAGACGCTACGAGCGGACAAGGGATTCGGCTTCATTCGTAGCCAAGATGGCAAGGAGTACTTCTTTCATCAGTCCGCCATCTACGGCGAAGGCATCGACATGCTCCGCGAGGGCGATAGCGTCGAGTTCACGCTCGGCGCGGATGGCGCGAAAGGGCCTCGCGCCGAGAACGTTCGTCGAACGTCTACTTAGGTGTGGTCGGCACCTTCCCCGTGAGAGCCGGGCAGGTTCCGCCGCTCGGGCTCGATGGTGCGCGGCGAGTGCTCGGCTGTCACCTGGCGTTGGAGGTCTTCCACAAGCCGTGCGATCTCATGGCGCCGGTGCCGGCCTGATGGCTGTTGCGGGAATGCTCTCGTGGCGCAATGGGCGCTCGTCGTTGCGCTCGCTTGCGCGGGTCTGTGCGCGTTTACGCTCATTTCAACACCAAGGCCGCGCACCGCGTCCCGAGGGCACTGTGGCCCGTCGCGCATCGCAAGTTGACGATGCTCGATCGTGCGCAGCGGTTGGACGATCTGACTGCTGTGCCCGGCAATCGTCTGGAGGCCCTCGGTGGGGTCGAGAAGGTGAACCCAGTATCC
>JBFWPD010000447.1:0-3797 GCA_050250175.1 Vicinamibacterales bacterium | reverse complement strand
CAGGAAGGCATCGCGGCGATGGGGCTCATTCCACTCGTGAGCCTCAATCGCGTCATCGGCACGTTCACGCTGTATCACGACGCGCCGCACGCCTTCCCGCCTGAGGACCTGCAGCTGGCGGGAGTGATCGCAGCGCAGGTCGCCTTTGCCGTGCAGCACACGCGGGCGGAGGCGCTCATGCGGCGCAGCGAAGAGCGGCTCCTCTTCGCCCTGGATGCCGCGTCGATGGGAACCTGGGACTGGGATCTGACGACGAGTTCGGTCGCGTGGTCCGAGAACCTCGAACGGATCCATGGCCTGCCGGCGGGCACCTTCGACGGTACGTTCGCGAGCTACGAGAAGGAAATCCATCCCGACGATCGCGGGCGGGTGTTTGCGTCGATTCAGCGCGCGGTCACGGAAGGAGTGCCGCACGAGGTCGAATATCGAATCGTCAGTCCCGACGGTGTCGTGCGCTGGGTGGAGGGCAAAGGGAGGGTCGAGTACGACAACGGCCGCCCGGTGCGCATGAGCGGTGTCTGCATGATGGTGACGGAGCGGAAGGAAGCCGAGCTCGCGCGCCTTGCGACGGCGGAGGAAACGAGCCGGCTCAAGGACGAGTTCCTCGCGACGCTCTCGCACGAACTGCGGACGCCGCTGAACGCCATCCTTGGATGGGCGCAGATGGCGCAAGCCGGCGCCCTGCCGCCCGAGCGTGCCGGCCAGGCGATGGACGTCATCGCGCGGAACGCGCGGCTTCAGGCGCAGCTCATCGAAGACATCCTCGATGTGTCCCGCATTATCGCGGGCAAGCTGGAGATCGTGCGCCGCCCGGTCCTGATGCCGCAGATGATCGAGGCGGTGCTCACCTCGATCGCGCCGGCCGCGGAGGCGAAGCAGATCGAGGTCACGACGCGCGTGCCCGCGGACCTGCCGCCGATCGACGGAGACCCGAAGCGCCTGCACCAGGTCTTCGCCAACATTGTCTCGAATGCCGTCAAGTTCACGCCGGACCGCGGGCGTGTCGAGATCGACGCGGCTGTCGAGGGAGATGCGCTTGTCATCCGCACGAAGGACGGTGGCGTAGGCATCGCGCCGGAGTTCCTTCCCTACGTGTTCGATCGGTTCCGGCAGGCCGACAGTCGATCCACCCGGCGTCACGGCGGGCTGGGGCTTGGACTGGCAATCGCGCAGCACCTCGTCACCCTCCACGGAGGACGGATTCGTGCCGAGAGCGACGGCCTCGGAAGAGGGGCGTCGCTCGTCGTCGAGCTCCCCGTGGGCGCACATGTCACGGCGACTCCAATGCCCGCAGCAAGGCGCCCCCGTTCGCAGCCGTTGAACCTCGCCGGCACCACGGCTGTCGTCGTCGACGATGCGGCGGATTCGCGTGAGTTGCTGTGCGCCGTTCTCCAGAATGCCGCGGCGACCGTGGTGGCGTGCGAGTCCGCGGCGTCGGCGCTCACGGCCATTGGCGCGCACGACGTTGGTCTGGTGGTCGCCGACATCGCGATGCCTGACGTGGACGGCTACGAGTTGATCCGGCAGATACGAACGATCCGGAAGGATCTTCCTGCGATTGCGGTCAGCGCCTTCGCGCACCCGGAGGACCGGGCGAGGGCGATCGCCGCAGGGTATTCGGCGTACTGCGCGAAGCCACTGGACACGGCGGCGTTCCTGAATGTCGTGCGCGACGCGCTCGGGGAGAGGGCAATCTGAAATTGGGAATTGGGAACTAGGAATTGAGAATGAAGCTCTCAGCTCCATTCCACAATTTCCATTCCTAGTTCCTGATTCCCAATTCCTGATTCAGAGTCGCGCATCGGGTTGAAGGAGCGCCTGAGACAAGGAGCGCCTGAGATATAGTCCCTGGCGTGCGCCACTCTCTTCTTTCGCTCGTTGCGGTCCTGTTTCTCGCCAACCCCGCGTTCGCTCAAGAGCCTTCGTCGTCCTGGCGGGCTGGCGTCGCGCTGTCACGCACGCAGGTGCGCTTCGAGCCGACCTACTTCGTTGCCGGCGATCCCCCGCAGACGTTCATCGACAGGGAAGCTGGCTGGCAGGGTGATGTAGTCGCCGGCTGGCGCCAGGCAATCACCGATCGTGTTTCTCTCGGTTACCAGGGACTGCTGACGGTCAGCGACAACGCCTGGTCGCTGTTCGTTCCCGAAGAGCCCGCGCATCTCGAGTACTCGATCCCGTACACCATCGCGGCGATCGTGGCGCCGGCGATCCGAGTGGCGCCCGGAGTCGGCGTGTTTGCGGAAGTTGGCGTCGGCGCAGGCCGGGTGAAGGAGCTCAAGAGCTCGCCGGTCATGTCGTCGTACGACTACGACGAGATGCGCGCGGCGCTCATCGTCGGGCTCGGCGCTGCGTTCACCGTGACTGACCGCGCGGATCTCGTCGTCACCTATCGGCACGCGCGCTATGCGGGCTTCGAGTACGACACGTTCGGTCCCGGGGGAGCGGCCCTGGAGCACGTCGAGGACATCCCCCGGACGCACGGCGTCTCGTTCGGTTTCACGGTCGGGTTCTAGCCGGCCGGGCGGTATGATCAGGCGATGGGCGTAAGGCAGAACCTCCGCGACATCATGCACGGCGTCGCGTACGGCCGGTACGAGCGCGAGCTTCGCATGAAGGCCACGGAGCTGAACGACCTGTTCCTGCTCCTGTGCTACATGGAGATCGTCGGCCTGCCGAATCCCGCCACGCTGTACCTGCTGGACATCTACCCGCACCTCCTCGATCAGTTCCATCTCTGGCACCGCCGGATGGGCATGGACCGGTCGCCCGTGGGCAACCTGCCGTGCTGCTGAACGCAGGCGCGCAGGCCCTGCTCGGCAAGCGGATCCTCTTCTTCGGCGGAAAGGGCGGCGTCGGCAAGACCACCAGTGCATCGGCCCTGGCGCTGGCGGCGAGCCGCGCCGGACGGCGCGTGCTCCTGGTGTCAACGGATCCGGCGCACAACACGGCCGACATCTTCGACCGCCCAATCGGTCCGGAGATCGTCGAGGTGGCGCCGAACCTGCGGGCGCTCGAAATCGACGCCACCCGCGAGAGCGCGCGCTACGTCACCGAGGTCAAGGCCCGGGTCGCAACGCTTTTCGGCCACAACATCCTGAAGGAAGCCAGCCGCCAGATCGACCTGGCGGCGAGCATGCCGGCCGCCGAAGAAGTGGCGCTGTTCGACCGCATCAGCGAGCTCATCCGTGCACAGGACGACGACGAGGGGCTGCTCGTTTTCGATACGGCACCAACGGGACACACGCTGCGCCTCATTCGCATGCCCGAGCTGATGGAGGCCTGGATCCGGGCGCTGTCGCGCTCGCGGCGGGCCATGCTCGGCATCGAGCAGCCGGACCAGGAAGATCCCATCATGGTGTCGCTGGCCGACCGGCTCGATCGGCTGCGCGAGCTCCGGGCCCGGTTGATCAGCCCCCGTGTCACGGCGTTCGTCCTGGTCCTCGTGGCCGAACGGCTTCCCATCGAAGAGACCGCGCGCGCGGCGGCGCAGCTGGACGAAGCGGGGGTCCGGATCGGGGCGCTGGTCGTCAACCGCGTGCTGCCGGAATCGAGCGCGGACCCGTTCCTGGTGGCCAGGGCCGAACAGGAACGGATCTACCTCGACGAGATCGATCGACGTTTCGCGCACATTCCGCGGCTGCGCGTGCCGCAGCTGCCGCGCGATGTCCACGGCATCGGCACGCTCGAGACGATTGCGGGACGGTTGTTCGGCGGATGAAGGCTCGGAAGAGAGGAGAGACGGGCCGTCCGGAGCTCCGGCAGCTTGACATGGCGCACCTTGCCCCTACAGAATTCCG
>JBFWPD010000446.1:0-3799 GCA_050250175.1 Vicinamibacterales bacterium | reverse complement strand
AGATTGATGTGGGAGACGGTCACCTGCCGCGGTGACACGTCGTCGGCTTCGGCATTGATCAGGAGAGAGATGGGCGCCGGCAGTTCGTATGCGGCGGTCGGATCGTTCAGGTCCGCAAGTCCGATGAACAGCTGTCCCTGAAAGGCCGACGCGTCGCCCGTCAACCGGAGGCCGGATGTCTCGATGACGGGACGGAACCGGATCTCCCGGCCTTCGCGGGTCACGCCGATGAAGCCGTAGCCAGCCGGAGTGGATGTGGCCTCGGGATCGGTGATCGCGATTGGAGTGGCAGGTCTGACCGCCCCGGCCCACCGTCCGATGACGAACTCGCCGGGACGGATCGTCACCTCCCGCGCGTTCTCGCGGACCTCGACGGCGTCGCCCTGTGGGCGCAGTACTTTCGCGTCGGAGACGGTGTCGATCACCACTCGCCGCGGTGTTGTCCGCTCGAGCGCCGGCTGTGCGACTCGTGCCGCGTCACTTCGCTCCGACTGCGCGCGGATCACGGCGGTCGTTCTCTGCTGAGCCGAGAACAGCGGATGGACGAGAAGAAGCGTCAGGCCAAGGCAGGTCAGTGCCGGGCGAGCCATCATCGATTGGAAGCTCCTGTACCGGCGATTGTCGCTCCTGGCGTGCCCACCCGGACGGGCAGGCGACGAACGGCTACTTCTCACTTGGGGACCGCCGCCCTCTTGTGAGAACCTGAAGCCATGGATGGCCGCCGGTTCGCCGGCCTTCGCTCTCGACGAGCGGCTCTGTGGCTGGCCGGCCTCCTCGTGCTCGCCATCCCTCTGGCGGCCGCGGCCCAGCGCGGTTTCTTCTACAGGAGCCTCGGCATTCACAACGCGGACTACGACGGCCGCTTTGCGTTCGTCCGCGTGCGATACCAGGAGTACACCGGCTGGGCGGCCGACTATCCGCTGATGGAGCGCAACCTGACGCGGATGCTCTACGACATCACCGAGCTTCGTCCCAATGTGGATGCAGCCGATGTCCTCGATCTCGACGATCCGCTGCTGCTGCGCTATCCGCTCCTGTACCTCTCCGAGCCTGGCTACTGGCTGCCGGACTACAGCGAGGTCAATGGCCTGCGGGACTACCTGGCCAAGGGCGGCTTTCTCATCGTCGACGACTTCCACTTCGCCAACGAATGGGCGGTCTTCGAGGCCGCCATGCGCCGCGTGCTGCCGGCTGGACGCATTCAGCCGCTGGAGCTCTCGCACCCGGTCTTCGACAGCTTCTTTTCCATCAAGTCGCTCGAGGTGCCCTATCCGGGGCAGCTTGGCGAACTGGGCCTGATGGGGGAGTTCTACGGGATCTACGAGGACAACGATCCGAACAAGCGCCTCATGGTCGTCATCAACTACAACATCGACCTGGGGGACTACGTGGAGTGGTCGGCGGACCTCAACAACCGCTACTCCCTCGTCCCGACCAACGAGGCCTACAAGTTCCTGATCAACTACGTGCTGTACGGACTGACGCGTTAACAGGGCAGGAGGGCGGGAAGGGCAGGAGGCGGGAAGGGCAGGAGGGCCGGGTCGGCCTGGTGGGGCGGGCAGAGAGAAGAGCAGAGGCACGAAGCACGT
This sequence comes from Vicinamibacterales bacterium, assembly GCA_050250175.1. Taxonomy (GTDB): domain Bacteria; phylum Acidobacteriota; class Vicinamibacteria; order Vicinamibacterales; family CAVVIG01; genus JBFWPD01. The sequence goes on along the minus strand of JBFWPD010000446.1, from coordinate 2,210 downwards.
CGAAGGACGAACGCCCGACCAACCCCCTCCAGCCCTTCCCGCCTGTCCTGCCCCTAGTTCCCCGGCAGCATGGCGGCCACTTCCCGCAATCCGCGTTCGAAGAGGTCGCGGATCTTTCCGTTCGTCCTGAAGTCTTCCAGGATCTCCGCGCGGCGGCTCGTTCGAAGGTCGCCGATCACGTACGCCAGGACGGCGGCCATCACTGTCCCTTCTTCGGTCTTCGTCTCGCTGAACCGCCGCTGGAAATCGCGCAGCCGATCCTCGAATTCGGGCTCGTGCCACTGCTCGACGCTGGCATCGAGCCGGACGAAGTCGTTCAACGCGGCGGCGAACGCCGGAGGCGTCGGACGATGCCAGAACGACACGTCGGGGCCGAATGCCTCGACATAGTCGGGAAGGAAGAGCGTCGCTTTGGCCGGCACCTGTCGAACGAGCGCCGGATTGAAGCGGCGCACTTCGTCCTCTGACAAACGCGTGCGGCGCGTGACCTCCGAGATCGGAATCGCGCGCGGTGTCCGCATGCCGTAGATGCGCGTCTGCGGAATCTCGCTCATCAGGCGTTTCACGGTCAGCGTATTGCCGAAGACCATCTCGGCGTAGAGGTACGAGCGGCGTCCGTAGGTGCGATACAGATCGCTGTATTCGCGCAGCGAGACGTCGCGAAGCTCGCGCACGAAGTCCGCCCCCAGCAGATACTGCTCGCGAGCGCCGACGCCCCCGAGCCGCTGTCCGTTGATCACCACGCGTCCGACGTTGACGCCTCCTGCGTGATGCTCGGACAGCGCCGGAATGAAGCTCCCATACATCGTCGCCAGAATTGAAAGGTAGGCGGCGCAGTACGGCGCCTGCGTCGTCTGGTTGTACGCCTCGATCACATAGGGCGAGAGGCGATTGAGCTCGTCCCAGTTCCGTGAGAGCCACTGGCAGAGGCCGATGGCGCGGCTTCTGGAGCGCGCCCGGCCGTCGAGGCCCGACTCGAGGATTGCCTGCGCGAGTCCGATTTCAGCCGGCACTCCGAACCGCTCGTAGATCGTGCTCCACTCGGCGAGGAACCGGCCGTACCGCTGCGCGTTGGGGATGAGGAACATCCCGCGCGTCGGGTTGTGGATCACCGGACCGGCCACCTCAGAGAGCAGGGTCGCCACCCTCTCGCGGCGATCGTCGAGTCTCGTCGGGAGCCTCTTGCCGGCGAGGACAGAGGCCAGCGCAGGATCCTCGAACTTGCCGAGCGCGGCCCAGTCGCCGGTGTTGGGGAACGTCGCCAGCAGACGGCCGTCCCGTGCGCTGCCGTAAATCACGCGGCCGTCGGGAATGGCGAAGAGATGCTGCCAGAAAGAATAGGCCGGACGATGCGTCCGGACCACTTCGAGGTCGGCTTCGAGCCGAGCCGCCGTATGACTCCTGGCGGCTTCTTCAGCCAGGCTCGCCGCCACGAAAGAGGATGGGAGAACCCGGGCCGGGGCAGCCTGAGCGTGCAGATCGGCCGGTACAAAGTGTGAGACAAGGCTCGCGCCGCCAACGGCCATGCAGGCCGCGAACGTCAGCCGTATCAGCGTGGTGGTCGCCAACCTCGTGCCCTCACGCTCGCTCATCGGTATCGGAATTATAGCGCCACAGCCGCCGGACGTACAACCCTCCAGGTGCGCGGGAACCTGCTGGTGGCTGGGCAGATAGCCACCGGTGCCCACGAATGGACGTGCTTGGGTGTGCATCCCTGACCGGGCCGCCTGAAGACCCCTCGAATCTCCCTAAAGACAGCTCATCCATGCGCCGAAGGAGATATGGGGGACATTTCCTTCGGTGTCGGGTCGGCGTTTCTCGAGCACATGACTGCACCGGCGTTGAGCGGAATCCGTTACGTCCCGCAGCCCTCGAAACGGCAGGAACTGCCGATCTCGAAGGGCCTGCTGGCTTTCGTGTTCGTGATGATCGTGCTCGGCGCGCTGGTGGGCAATCACGCCGCCCGCCGGCTGTTCGAGACACCCTTTACCCACCGCCTTCCAGTGCTGGCGCTGGCGACGATGATCGCCAGCAGGCTGACGATCCGGCTTCCGGGACAATCCGCGTCCATCAACATCTCTGACATCTTCGTGTTCGCGTCCATCTTCGTCCTCGGCACCGCCCAGGCGACGGTGATCGTCATCGCGGATGGAGTGCTTCGTGCCGTTCTCGATCGCAATCAGTCGGTGCATCGGCTGCCGCTGAACGTG
>JBFWPD010000445.1:0-3813 GCA_050250175.1 Vicinamibacterales bacterium | reverse complement strand
AATCGCGTTCCTCGGCGACGTCGTGCTCGAGCCGGGCGTGAAGGTCACCAAGGCGGCCTTGACCCGGGTGGAGCGCGAGGGCAAGAAGAAGCTCGATGCCTTCGACAAGGAGACGACGAAGCTCAAGGATGCCGAGGGACTGGTCGCCGAGTCTGCCATGGACGACGCGAAGGCGGGTCTCTACGACGAGCTGCATCCCCTCCAGGAGAAGGAGCGAGCTCTCCGCGAGGAGGTCGAGCAGCAGTATCGCGAGCGTCTCCAGGACCTCGACGAGCTTGCCGACCCGATTCGGGATGACCGGGCCGTGCTGCTGAGCGAGAGCCGCTACCGCGAGCTCTCCGAGTTCTTCCCCAACGTGTTCAAGGCGGGCATGGGCGCGGAGGCGGTTCTGCGCGTGCTCGAGCGCGTCGACCTCGACGTGATGCGAAGCAAGCTGAAGCAGGAGATCATCACCGCGAGCGGCCAGCGCCGGAAGAAGGCGACGAAGCGCCTGAACGTCGTCGAGTCGTTGAAGGACTCGGGCAACAAGCCCGAGTGGATGATCCTGCAGGTGCTCCCGGTGCTTCCGCCGAGCCTGCGGCCGATGGTCCAGCTCGATGGCGGCCGCTTCGCGACGAGCGACCTGAACGACCTGTACCGGCGCGTCATCAACCGGAACAACCGACTGAAGCGGCTGCTCGACCTTGGCGCCCCGGAGATCATCATCCGCAACGAGAAGCGGATGCTTCAGGAGGCGGTCGACAGCCTGATCGACAACGGGCGGCGCGGGCGCGCCGTGAGCGGCAGCGGCAATCACAAGCTCAAGAGCCTGAGCGACATGCTCAAGGGCAAGCAGGGGCGTTTCCGCCAGAATCTGCTCGGCAAGCGCGTGGACTACTCCGGCCGCTCGGTCATCGTGGTTGGTCCCGAGTTGAAGCTGAACCAGTGCGGGCTGCCGAAGAAGATGGCGCTCGAGCTGTTCAAGCCGTTCGTCATGCATTCCCTCGTGGCCAAGGGCCTCGCACACAACATCAAGAGCGCGAAGCGCATCGTCGAGCGCGCACGCCCTGAAGTATGGGACGTGTTGGACGAGGTGATTCGCGACCGGCCGGTCCTTCTGAACCGCGCGCCGACGCTCCACCGCCTCGGCATCCAGGCCTTCCAGCCGGTGCTGATCGAGGGCTCGGCGATCCAGCTCCACCCGCTTGTCTGCTCCGCGTTCAACGCCGACTTCGACGGCGACCAGATGGCCGTGCACGTTCCCCTGAGCCGCGAGGCGGTGGCAGAGGCGAAGCAGATCCTGCTCTCCACCCGCAACCTGCTCTCCCCGGCAAGCGGCAACCCGATCGTCGCCCCGTCGCTCGACATGGTGCTCGGGTGCTTCTACATGACGGACAAGGACCCGAAGGGTCGCGGCGCGTTCGTCCAGGGCTCCGACGGCACGGCTTCGGTCGGCGTCTACGGATCGCGGGAGGATGCGAAGCTGGCGTTCGATCTCGGTGTGGTGGATCTGCGATCCCCGATTTCCGTTCGCACGACGCGTTCCGTTCAGGAGAACAAGAAGATCACGAGCGCAGCGCTCGACGCAAAGGGGAAGCCGAAGCCCTTCCGCTTCGAGACGACTGTCGGTCGTATCATCTTCAACGAAGTGCTGCCGGAGGCCATTCCGTTCCAGAACGACGGCATGGACCGTCCGCACCTCCGCGACGTGGTGGCGCTCTGCTACCGCGAGCTGGGTGGCGAAGCGACGGCCGAGGTCGTCGACCGGATCAAGAACACTGGCTTCCACTTCGCGACGCGCAGCGGCATCACCATCGCCATCCACGAGATCCAGGTGCCGAAGAACAAGCCCGCACTGCTCGCTCAGGCCGACAAAGAGGTCGATGAGCTCACGGAGCAGTTCCAGATGGGCCTCATCACCGATGAGGAGCGCTACGAGGGCACGGTCAAGATCTGGAGCGACACGACCAAGAAGGTCGAGGACGCGATCAAGGTCCGCATGCCGGAGTACGGCTCGCTGAACTACATGGCGAGCTCGGGCACGAAGGGCAACATCACGCAGATTCGCCAGATGGCGGGCATGCGCGGACTCATGGCCGACCCGAACGGCAAGGTCATCGAGCTGCCGATCCGCGGTTCGTTCCGCGAGGGGCTCACGGTCCTGGAGTACTTCATCTCCACCCACGGCGCCCGCAAGGGACTCGCCGACACCGCCCTTCGAACGGCCGACTCGGGCTACCTCACGCGCCGCCTGATCGACGTCGCGCAGGATGTGATCATCCTGCAGGACGACTGCGGAACGACGGGTGGGCTGTGGATCGAGCGTGACGAGGGCAGTGAGGCGCTGGAGTCGCTGCGCGACCGCATCATCGGCCGCTACGCGGCCCTCGCGATCGTCGACGAAGCCACGGGCGAGGTGATCTCGGACCGCGATCAGGAGATCAGCGAGGCGGTCGCCGACGAGGTCGACGCGCGCCGCCTGCCGCGTGTGCTGGTTCGCACGCCGATGTCGTGCGAGGCGGAGCGTGGGATCTGCGCGATCTGCTATGGCCGCGACCTCGGTCGAGGCGGACTGGTGAAGCTGCGCACGGCGGTCGGCATCATTGCCGCCCAGTCGATCGGCGAGCCAGGCACCCAGCTCACGATGCGTACGTTCCACACGGGCGGCGTGGCGAGCGCGGCCGACATCACGAGCGGCCTTCCCCGCGTCGAGGAGCTCTTCGAGGCTCGCGCGCCGAAGGGCGAGGCGATCATCAGCGAGATCGACGGCGTCGTCGAAATCGTGCAGGAGAACGAGCGGCGTGTCGTCCGCGTCACGAACCTCGACACCCTGGTCGAGGAGTACGCGGCGCCGGCTTCGGCCGAGATCGTCGTCAAGGACGGCGATCACGTCAACGCGGGCCAGGTGCTGGCGAGCTCCGCGGCGCCGGAAGGTGAAACGACGGCGGTTGCGGAGCAGGTCTTCTCCCGCATCTCGGGCATCGTTCGCGTGAGCGGGCGCATGCTGCAGGTCGTCTACGAAGAGCGCGAGGAGCGCGAGTACGCCATCCCGGCGGCTTCGCGCCTCACCGTGGAGAACGGGCAGACGATCCGGGCGGGCGAGCAGGTCACCGAAGGGGCGCGGAACCCGCAGCACGTGCTCACGATCCAGGGCCGCGACGCCGTGCGAAAATACATGGTCGACGAGGTCCAGAAGGTCTACAAGTCGCAGGGCGTGAACATCAACGACAAGCACATCGAGGTGATCACCCGCCAGATGCTGCGGCGCGTACGCGTGGACCATCCGGGCGACACGGCGTTCCTGCCGGGAGATCTCGAGGACCGGCGCGAGTTCGAGGAGAAGAACAACGCGATCATCGCGGAAGGCGGCGAGCCGGCGACGGCGGTGCCGGTGCTTCTCGGTGTGACCAAGGCGTCGCTGCACACGGACTCGTGGCTTGCCGCCGCCTCCTTCCAGGAGACGACGCGCGTGCTCACGAACGCGGCTGTCGACGGCAAGGTCGATAAGCTCTCCGGCCTCAAGGAGAACGTGATCATCGGCAAGCTGATCCCGGCGCGCAGCGAGATCGAAGTTCCGCGCCGCGAGCACATCGCAGAGCTGGATTTGCCCGAGTCGCTTCTCCTGGAAGAGGAAGCGGAGCTCGAGCGGATGCTGGCCGAGCGCGAAGCGGGCGGCTTCGGGACGGGCAGCGTGCGGGCCTCGTCCGTGCTCAGCGAAGACGATGCGCTCAACGACCTCGACGACGACGACGAGATCATCGGACTCCCATCCGATGACGATGACGACGACGAGGATGCCGCCGCCGACGAGGAGTAGGGGCTAGCGGCTCCTGC
>JBFWPD010000444.1:0-3813 GCA_050250175.1 Vicinamibacterales bacterium | reverse complement strand
GGAGTTCACGATCGGCATGCCGTACGTCCGGGGCACGCGCTCCGGGGTCGGCGAGAGCGACCGCGCGCCCGGGAAGAACGTGAGCGGGAGATCGCGGGTGATGTGGTGCCGGTTGTACTGCGAGACCGCGGGAGCGGACGGGTCGGCCCAGAAGTGGCTCGCCGGATCGATCACCATGTCGTTGTCGAGCACCACGCCGAGTTCGCGCACGACGGGTTCGAGACCGGTGTCGACGAACGGGTCCAGCATGAGCATCGCATTCCCGCCGCCTTCGATGTACTGGCGGATGGCCTCGACCTCGCGCGGGAGCATCGGCGTCTGCGGTCCGGCGACGACCAGCACGGAACAGCCCTCCAGCGTGCTCGAGGAACTCGCGAGCGTCACCTTGCGGACGGTGTAGTTCATCGCCTCGAGCGCGTTGCGGGCGCGTGCCATGCCGTGGCGCTCGTGAATCACCAGCTTGCCGCCGAGGCCATGCGAGTGGCCGGCACCACCTTCCATGTGGTCGTGGGACTCCATGCTGAAGGGGTCGGGCTCGTTGTGGCCGTCGGTGAAGCAGATCTGCTGTGTCGACGCACGCGAGACACGCAGGATGCCGTTGGCGATGTCGGCCTCGCCGGGGCCGTTCACCTGGAGCTTCCGCCCTTCGCTTTCCATGACGGCCGTCCCGGCGAACTGCACGCCCATCATGCGCGCCTGGGCCGGGTTCACCATCGGGTCGAAGAAGTCGACCGTGATCCTCGGGTTCTTCGAGGCCATCAGTTCGTAGAGCTCGACGGTCTCGCGCATCATCGGATCGTGGAAGAACGTGATGTGCACCGGACGATCGATGCGCTCGAGCATGCGCGTCGTCTCGGGCGAGAGCGAGAAGTGGCCCGCCTCGGTCATGTCCAGCCGCGCCGGGAACCGCACCGACAGCCACATGAGCGCGACGAGCACGCCGAGGATGCCCACGGTCGCCAGGGCGATCTCGCCGCGACGGCGCTGGAAGAACGTGACGAGCTCGTCGCGAAGCGCATAGGCGCCCCACAGCGTGAGCACGACACCGGCCGCGATGACCAGGTTGGTCCAGAGCGCCGGCTCGAGGAGAATCGCGTGGATCGCCAGGCCGGTGGCGAGAACCGCGACACCGACGAAGAAGATCACACCGGAACGGAAGGAGCGTTCCATGCTCAGCGCCTCCATTCCAGGTAGGAGGCGTTCAGCGTGAGCGCCATCGCACTCACGAGCAGGTAGAACGCCACGGCCTCGCTGCGCAGCAGTCCGCGCACGAAATCGCCGAAGTGCAGCGCGAAGGAGAGGTAGGTGACGAGGCTCTGCATCCATTCCGTGCTCTGGAACGAACGCGCGTGCCCGACGAACCAGAACCCCAGCAGGACGCAGACGGTGATGAGTGCCGCGACGATCTGGTTCTGCGTGAGCGCCGAGAAGAACTGGCCGACGGCCAGGCAGGCCATGCCCAGCAGCACGAAACCGATGTAGCCCGAGAGGATGGTCTTGGTCTCAGGGTTGCCGTAGAGATAGAGCGGGATGAGATCGACCATCGTCCCGGCCGTCATCAGCAGCAGGATCGTGACCGCGCCGAGGTACTTCCCGATCACGATCTCCCACGACTTGAGCGGCAGGGTCATCAGCAGCTCGACCGTGCGGGCGCTGTACTCGTTGGAAAAGAGCCGCATCGAGACCAGGGGAATCAGGGTCACGAGCAGGATGCTCATGTTCTGAAAGGTCTCCGTCATCGTGGCGGTACCTGTCAGGAACACGTTGTAGGTGAAGAAGTAGCCCGCGCCGACGAGATACACGGCGACGACGAAGTAGGCGATCGGGGACCGGAAATAGGTCAGCATCTCCTTCCGGTAGATCGCAGCGATGCCTCTCACTGCTTGGCTCCATCGATATAGCGCAGGAAAACGTTCTCCAGCGTGGGTTGTTCGCGCTGCAACCGGTGCAGCGACCACTTGCTCGCGACTGCGCGCGCGATCCTGGCCTCGACGCCGTCCTGCACGTCCGTCCGGCAATCGATGGCGAACTGGCCCTCGACCGCCGCGACCGGCTGGACCGCGACGTCATTGACACCGTCCACCGCCATCAATTCCGCGCGAATCGCGTCCGCGGGTCCCGTCACGATCAGCGTGACGCGGTTGGTCTGCTCGGAAGCGCGTTGCAGGCCGGCCGGCGAGTCCACCGCGAGCAGATGCCCGTGGTTGATGATCGCGACCTTCTTGCAGATCAGGGTGACCTCGGGAAGGATGTGGGTGCTGAGCAGCACCGCGTGCTTCTCGCCGAAGCTGCGGATGACTTCGCGCGTTTCCTGGATCTGCCCCGGATCGAGGCCGGCGGTCGGCTCGTCGAGCAGCAGGACATCCGGTTCGCCTAGCAGCGCCTGGGCGAGCCCCACGCGCTGGCGATACCCCTTGGAGAGCTTGTAGATCTCGCGCGTCGTGACGGCCTCGAGCCGGCATGCGTTGATCACGCGATCGAGGTCTCCAGCGATGCGGGACTTCGGGACCCCCTTCACCGCCGCGACGAAGCGGAGATAGCTGGAGACATCCAGAGTGTCGTAGAGCGGCGGCTGTTCCGGCAGGTAGCCGAGACGCCGGGCCGCCTGTTGCCTTTCGGTCGCCATGTCGAAACCGGCCACCCGCACGGTGCCGCTCGTGGCGGTCGTGAAGCCGGAGATCATGCGCATCGTCGTGGTCTTGCCCGCGCCATTGGGGCCCAGGAAGCCCACGATCTCGCCGGGCTCCACGGTGAACGACATGTCGTGGATGATGGTCTTGGAGCCGTAACGCTTGGTCACGGACTCGAGCGCGATTGCTGAGGCCACGGTAGCGGGAAGAGTGTGAAGACTGCAGAAAGCCGTTGCTACAAAAGGAAGGCCCCCTCGCGGGGGCCTTCCGGGCGAGACTGGACTACTGGTGTATTACTTGTACCAGCGAGCGCCTTTCGCCTTGTACTGATCCCCGTCGTGCCCCATGAACAGCTGGGCACCTTCGAGGTCACGCATCATCTTGAGGCGAGCCACGGAATCCGTGTAGGCCTTGACGCTGAAGTTCAGGCCCGCGGGGTATCCGTCGAGGTTTTCCTGCATCCAGATGGCGTCCTGGGAGATGATGATCGTGCCGCTGCCCTTGGTCTTGACCTTCATCGACTGGTGGCCCAGCGTGTGACCCGGGGTGCTCAGGATCATGATCGAGCCGTCGCCGAACAGGTCGTAGTCGCCGTTCAGTTCGAGGTAGTTGAATTCACGCGCGTTGTCGATGTCGGCCATCACGAACGTGCCGGGGCTCGTACGGCCCTGGAACTTCTCGGGCCACCAGGCCTGATACAGCTCGGTCTTCTGGATCGCGTGAACGGCGTTCGGGAACATCTCGATGTTGCCGATGTGGTCCAGGTGCGAGTGAGAGGTCACGACGACCTTGACGTCTTCCGGCTTGATGCCCTGCTTCTTGAGCTGCATGTCGATGACGTCGGCACGCGTCTGGCTCGGCTTCAGGAAGTCGCAGTTGCCCGCGGCCCAGTAGCTCTTGCAGTTGGCCATCCCGTCGCTGATCGCCACGTTGTTGCCCGTGTCGAACACGACCACGCCCTTCGGATGCTTGATGATCCACATGCTGACCGGGATCGTGATGTCACGCGCCTTGCTCTCGGGCAGCGCGGGAATCAGACCACGGATGTTGAACGGCCCGAACATGCCGCTGGTGGTCCAGTACACCTCGACGTTCTCGGCGGAAGCGGTGGCCGCGCCGAACACGCACAGCAGGCCAGCCAAAGCTCCGACGATCTTGGATGTCTTCATTGCCCTCTCCTGTT
>JBFWPD010000443.1:0-3815 GCA_050250175.1 Vicinamibacterales bacterium | reverse complement strand
AGATTACTACACATGGCAGCCTCGACCTACACAGCCAAAGACATCACCGTCCTCGAAGGTCTCGAGCCCGTCCGGAAGCGCCCCGGCATGTACATCGGCGGCGTCGGCTCGGCCGGACTGCATCACCTGGTCTGGGAGATTCTCGACAACGCGATCGACGAGGCGATGAACGGCTATGCCTCGAATGTCACCGTCACGCTTCACGCGGACGGCTCGTCAGTCACGATTGAAGACGACGGCCGGGGCATTCCGGTCGACAGGCATCCGACGACGAAGAAGAGCGCGATCGAGGTGATCTTCACGGTGCTCCACGCCGGTGGAAAGTTCGAACAGGGCAGCTACAAGACGGCCGGCGGCCTCCATGGTGTCGGCGCGAGCGTCGTCAACGCGCTGTCGAAGGAGCTGGTCGCAACGGTCAAGCGTGACGGCGCACTCTGGGAGATGCGCTTCAAGCAGGGAAAGCCTGTCGGCGCGCTCAGGAAGGTCGGCCCGGCGCGAGGCGCCGGCACGTCGGTCTACTTTCATCCCGACGCATCGATCTTCCCCCGGATCGAGTTCGACCCTGTTCTCATTGCCGAACGGCTCGAAGTCGCGAGCTTCCTGCACAAGGGGTTGAAGGTCGTCTTCGACGATCAGACGTCGAAGACCAGGGTCGTCTACGAGCACACGGAAGGCATCGTTGACTACCTGAAAACCATCGTCGCCAAAGGCGGCGTGAAGCCTGTGCACGAGGTGCCGTTCACGCTGTCACGCGACGAAGGACTGCGGATCGATCTGGTGCTGCAGTGGACCGAGGCCACCGAGGAGCGGATCCTCTCCTACGTCAACGGCATCCCCACGGGTTCGGGTGGCACGCACGAAAACGGCTTGCGCGCCGGCATCGGAAAGGCCGTGCGGAACTTCATCGACACCCACAACCTCTCGCCGAAGGGAGTGACCCTCACGGCCGAGGACATCCGCGAAGGGTTGACCGGGGTCCTCAGCGTCTTCATCGAGGAGCCACAGTTCCAGGGCCAGACAAAGGATCGCCTCAACAATCCTGAGATGCTGTCGGCAATCGACGGCATCGTCCGTCCCGCGCTCGAGCACTGGCTGAACCACAACATCAGCGTCGCCGAAGCGATCGTCGCGCGTATCATCCTCGCGGCGAGAGCACGAGAGGCCAGCCGCGCGGCGCAGGCGGAGGTATCGAGAAAGACGGCGACGTCCGGGCGTCTGAATCTTCCCGGGAAGCTGAGCGACTGCACGAACCCGTCGAGTGAAGCGAGCGAGTTGTTCGTCGTCGAGGGCGATTCGGCGGGAGGATCCGCCAAGCAGGGGCGCGATCGCGCGCGCCAGGCGATTCTGCCCCTTCGCGGGAAGGTCCTGAACACCGAGAGCGCATCGCTCGCCAAGGTCCTCGAGAACAAGGAACTGTCAGACCTCGTCACGGCCCTCGGGTGCGGGCTCGGAAAGAACTTCGAACTGTCGAGGCTCCGCTACGGCAAGGTGATCATCCTGGCCGACGCCGATTCCGACGGCAACCACATCGCGACGCTGCTCCTGACCTTCATCTACCGGCATCTGCCGCAGCTCATCGCGAACGGCCGCGTGTACCTCGCGCAGCCTCCGCTCTACCGGATCGACATCGGGAAAGAAACGTTCTGGGCGCTCGACGACGGGCATCGTGACGCGATTCTCAAGCAGCACACGAAGAACGGACGCGGCACTCCGGAAATCACGCGGTTCAAGGGGCTGGGCGAGATGATGCCGAAGGTCCTCTGGGAGACGACGCTCAACCCGAGAACGAGGCGGCTGCTGCGGGTCGAGGTCACGGATCAGATCGTCACCGACCGGGTGATCAACGAGCTGATGGGCAAAGACGCGTCGGCGCGCTTCCGCTTCATCATGGAGCGTGCCGAGGAAGCCGAGGAGCTCGACGTCTGAGCGTCAGGGCTCGCCGCTCGAGAACGTCGCGGTCAGCGCCTGGCCGGCCGCAGGCATCCCGGTCACGGGCGCATCGAGCGCGACGGTCACCTGCAGTTCGCCGGCCGCCGATCCGGGAGCCACGATGGTCAGGCTTCCGTCCAGCTCCTGCTCGCCGATCCTGATGCCCGCTCTGGCCCCTGGCCGCAGCCACTCGGGAACCGCCGCAAGGCGAACGTTCAGGCGGAGGACCTCGGGATCCACGAGGCGGGCCAACGGGTCGCCGGCAGCGACGAGAACACCGCCGCCGGCAATCCAGGCGATGAGTCCCTCTCGATCCGCGCGGATCGCGCGGAGGCCAGGGCGCTCACGATTCTCGAGCGCTTCCAGAAGGAGAGCGCGACGCGCCTCGGCGACGGCCTCGACATCAGCTGATTCCGTGCGCGTCAGCCGCCAGCGCTCCTCCTGCAGGCGGGACAACTCGAACTCGACCTCCTGAACCGCAAGCAGTGCGGCTTCGACCTCCGCGGCAGTGGGCACGGTCGCCTGGACTCGAGGCGTGGAATCGGCCGGCGTGATGTCCGGGGGTGGAAGAAGGGCCGCGTCGCCTGCCGGAAGCACGTCGCCGAGAACTGCGGCCGCTGCACTGGCGTCTTCCATCGCGCGGCGGGCGTTCGAGTACCTCGCGTTGAGCGTCCGCAGCTCGACGGCCTTCTGATCGATCTGCACGTCAATCGAGGTCAGCCGGTCCTGCAGCGCCATCTGCGCCTGCAGATGCTGACCGTGCGTGATGGCGAGATCGCGCTCGATCCTCCCCGCCTGGAGTTGGGCATCGCCGACGTCGGCGGAGAGAATCTCGTCGCCGATCCCCACATGGTCGCCGACATCGGCGGCCACTGCGACGACGCGCGCATCAGCGGGACTCTGAATGACGTGCTCGATGCCCGAGGCCACCGTTCCGGTGGCCTCGACCATTTCGGACGCAGGTGTCCTGAGTGCGAAGAAGATCGCAAGGCCGGCAGCTACCGGGATGAGCACGGCGAGCAGGCGCCTGGACATATCAGGCTTCGGGCTTCGGGCTTCAGGCTTCAGGCTTCAGGCTTCAGGATCGACTTCAATCCCTCTACGAGTCTTCCAACGCCTTCGGCGACGGTCTCGCGCTGCAACGCCCCGTAGGCCACGCGGAAGCAGCACTGGTCCGTGAGGCCGAACGCCGTGCCAGGGATCACGGCGACACGGTGCTCTCGAATGAGGCGCTCGACGATCGTCATGGGATCAGCGGCGGACCTCAGACGCAGCATCACGTAGAGGGCGCCGTCGGCCGGCGGGACGTCCGCGATCGCTCCAAGACCGGACAGCTTCGCGACCACGAGCTCACGAATGGCTGCCAGTTCGGCGATGTGCGGCACAGCGTAGCTCCGTCCGACCTCCATCGCAGCGGCGGCAGCGACCTGAGACGCGATAGGCGGGCAGATCAGAATCGTGTCCTGACTCTTGCTCATGGCCGACGCGAGGGCGTCGGGATACGTCATGTATCCGATCCGCCAGCCGGCAAAGCCGTACGCCTTCGACAGCGAGTAGAGGGAGATGGTGTGGCCGGAAGCGTCGGGGAACGAACCGGGCGAGACATGACGGGCATCGCCGTACGTGAAGTACTCGTACGTCTCATCGGAGATGTGGTACACGCCGCGTTCGGCGCAGAGCGTGTTGATGGCGCGCAGGAGCTCTCCGGGGTACACGGCTCCGGTCGGGTTGTTCGGGGAGATCGTGACGACGGCGCGCGTCCGGCTGGTCATCGCCTCCCGGATCGCATCGAGTCTCGGCCAGAAGCGCCCGTCGGTCGCCACACGGACGGCCTTGCAGCCGGCCATGTCGATAGCCATCTCGTGATTGAAGTAGAACGGCACCGG
>JBFWPD010000442.1:0-3818 GCA_050250175.1 Vicinamibacterales bacterium | reverse complement strand
AAGCGAGCGGTAGTACTCGGCGATCGCGTCGCGGAAGCCCGCGGGCACTTCGTCCGACGCCGAGAGCGACAGCGGCTGGTTCCCGCCATCCGCCTCGCGGCGCAGATTGAACTCGAACTGCTTCAACCGATCGAGCGCCGCGGACTGCAGGTCCTGCAGGCTGCGCGGGTCGACGAAGTTCTGCTCGCTCGACAGGTTCCGCAGGTCGCGCAGGATGCCATCGAGCTCGCGCGGATCCATCCCGGCGTTCTGCAGCGCCTGCCGGAGCGCCTGGCCGTCGCGCTGCCATTCCTCGAGCTCGCGCCGGAACTGCCGCACGTCGTCCTCAGTGTAGGGTCCCCCGCGCCAGCCGCCGGCGTAGCCACCCGCGCCGAACTGCGAGCCCCCAGCCATGTCGCCGCCACCCGCCTGCGCGTTGCCCTGACCGGGCTGGCCACCCTGCTGTCCTTGCTGACCGGCCTGACCTTGCTGGCCCTGTTGTCCCTGCTGGCCGTTCTGGGCCTGTTGCCCGGCCTGACCCTGTTGACCCTGTTGACCCTGTTCGCCCTGCTGGCCTGCCTGCCCCTCCCGCCCATCCTGCCCGCGCTCCGCACGATCGCGCATCCTCTGATCCAGCGACTCCATGCCGCGGACCAGATCGCGCGTCTGCTCGAGCGCGCGGTCGAGCGCATTCTGGGCCTCGGCCTCGCCGAACGCCTCGGCAGCCTGTCCCAGCTTCTCCTCGAGCGCCTCGAGATTTCGCGCGATGTCCTGTTCCATCGCACGCGCGTAGTCGTTGCGGTTGCCCGCCAGCGTATTGCGCGTGTAGCGGATCTTCTCGCGGATGCGGTTGTCGGCGATGCTGCCCGCCGCCTCGTCGAGCGCCCGCGCGGCCTGCCGATCGTCGCGCCGCGCCTCGTTGGCAATCCCCTCGATCTGACGCTGCAGGTCGTTGACCTGCGACTCCATCTCGTCTTTCCGCTCGGCCAGCTGCCCGGCGCGAGACATGCGCTGGTCGCCGGCCGCGTCGAGACCATTCACCGCATCGGCCAGCTCACGCTGCTCCTGCGCGAGCTCCCCGGCACGACGCATCGCGTCCTGCACGTCGCGCTCGGCGCGGCCATTCTGATTCCGTTCGAGGCGCTGCTGCGCCTGCCGCAGCCGCTCGAGGGCCGACTGCGCCTGCGCGCCGCCGTCGGACGACCCGTTGGCCGCCGCCTGACGCATCGCATTCGCCGCTTCCTGCAGCTGCCGCGCGGCGTCGCGGAGATCCTGCCGCTGCTGCTCGCGCGTCAACTGCTCGAGCCGCCGCGCCGCTTCCTCGGCCTCCTGCGCCAGCTGCCGCTGCAGGTCGCCGCCGCCACCACCGCCGCCGGATCGATTCGACTGCGCCATGCGCTGCTGCCGCTCCGCCTCCTGCTGCTGCCGTCGCGCCAGCTCCTTCAGCTTCTCAAGCAGCTCGTCCACCTGCTGATCGCCGCTCTGCATCTCGGCGCGCTGCTGCATCTCGTACTGGTTCTCGAGCTTGTCGAGCTCCAGTTCGAAGAGATCGGCGAGGTCGTTGGCCATCTGCTGACCGCCGCCGCCCCCGCCGCCGCCGTTCTGCATCGCGACCTGCATCTCGTACTGCTGCTCGGCATCCTGCAGCAGCTTGAGCGCACGCTGTTCCGGATTGAGCGCCTCGCGCGCCTCCAGCGCCTTGAGATTCTCCTCGGCCGCCTGCATCTCGGCTGCGGCCTTCGGCAGCGCCTGCGCGATCGTCTGGAACGCCGGATCGACGATGTCGAGGCGGCTGTTCATCTGACCGGAAAGCTCGGTGACCTGCTCGCGGAGGCGCGCCTGCGCGAGGGTGAGGAACACGGCAGTCTCGCGGAACTTGTCGGCCGTCATCTTCGAGCGGTCGCGCACGAGGTTGAACGTGGCCGCGACGATCTGCCGCTGCTGCTGCGACAGCTGACCGACCTGCTGGCCGGCTCCGCCGCCTCCGCCCATCGACTGCGCCTGGCGGAAGTCGGTCTTGAAGGGGCGAATCTGCACGAAGTAGATGTCGCTCGTCGTCGTCTTCGCGCCGGCGACCGAGTCGTTGTCCGTCGCACGGGCGTAGTAGGAGACGAAGTCGCCCGGCTCGAGCCCCAGCTCCTCGAGGTAGATCGTGTGGGTGGCGGTGACCTCGGGCAGCGCGCGCTCGCCGCCGAAGAGATTGATCGTCTTCTCCTCGCCGCCGTTCACCGAATAGAACATCTGCACGCGCGACACGCCGAAGTCGTCGTCTGCCCGGACCTCAGCGAACACTACTTCGACCGACGTCGCCTGCGTATCGCGCCCGGGACGCCGGAACGCAACCGACGGGTCCATGTCGTCGAGGACGTCGATCGTGTACTGCGGCGACGCGTTGACCTGCTCGCCCTGCGGCCCCTGCAGCTCGATGCGATAGGTGCCGGCCGCCGTCACATTCAGCGCACCGGTCAGAGTGCCGTCGGCCTGGAGCGTCAGCGGCGCCGTCTCGGTGTCGCCCAGCCGGATCGATCCACCCGGCGTCTCCATCGTCGGCGTGATCTTCAGGCGCACTTCGGTGCCGGTGATCGCGGCGATGTCGCCGCCCGGATCGACGGTGCGCGGCTGGAGTCCCGTGTACGACGGGAAGTGATACTCGAGGACTAGATTCTCGACCGTCGGGAGATCGACGACTTCGAGACGGTGCGTGTTCGAGCGGACGCCGTTGCTCTGAACGAAGTAGTCCGTCTCCTTCTCGACGTGGAAGAGCATCACCTCGAACTCGCCCGGCTCGTCGCCCGCGACGAGGGGAATCGGCTCGTAGGGCGCGCCCTCGGAATTCCGGTACATGAGGGTCGCTTCGCCCGACGTGAACCCGTCGAGACGCGCGGTGATCGGCTGATCGGAGCCACGCGGAATGCGCGCGTCGCCCGGCTCGATGAGGATGTGATACGGCGTCGAGGCTTCGACGCTCCGCAGCGGAATCAGCAGCGCGGACAAGCCGTGGCGCAGGAACGCCGGACCGAACGCGATCAGCAGCGCGGCGGCCAGGGCAACGCCGCCCAGGGCCATCGCGTTGCGGCGCAGTCCTTCGCGCTCGACCGCCAGGCCGTCGTCAATCGTGCGGCAGCGCGCGATGGCCTGATCGACCAGTCTTTCGATGAGCTGCTGTGACGGTCCGTTCTCCGAGTCGGTGCGGCCGGATGTTTCAACCGCGCTCAGGATCGCCGCTTCGAGCGTCGGGTCCTTCTCTTCGAGGTAAAGGGCAACCTGGCCGTCCGAAACCCGCCGTCGCAGGGGCTGAATCAGTCCGATGTAGACCAGGCCCGCGAAGATGATGAACGCGGCAACCCGGAATCCAATGATCGCGGTCGGCGTGAACCGCAGCCACTCGAGACCGCCGGCTGACAGGAGCAGGGCGGTGAGCGTGCCGCCGATGACGATCAGCGCGCCCCGGAGAGCGAGCTTCGCGCGCCAGCGGTTGCGGACGCGATGGATGACGTCGACGAGTTCCTGGCGACGATCGGCTCCGCGAGGTTCCTCCAACATGCGGCGTCTCCTAAGACCTGAGAATACACCCCTAAGGGGCTGCAGGCTACGGGCTTCGGGCGGCTCAGGTCAGGCTTCAGGCTACGGGCTTCAGGCTACGGGCTACGGGCTGCAGGCGCGATCCGACGTCCCGCTGGTAAGTAAGAGACCTGCTCAGTTGCTTCCGATCGTGCAGTTACGGGCTTCGGGCTTTGCAGCGTGACAGCGACCACGCCCGCAGCCTGGAGCCCGTAGCCTGGAGCCCGCACCCTGAAGCCCGCAGCAGCCTGGAGCCTGGAGTCCGAAGCCTGAGCTGC
>JBFWPD010000441.1:0-3821 GCA_050250175.1 Vicinamibacterales bacterium | reverse complement strand
CCTCGAAGCTGGAGCAGGTACAGGGGCCGTTCCCGAGGATCTCGTACGATGAAGCGGTCTCGCGTCTGCAGTCAGCGGGCCTCCCGATCCAGTGGGGAGGCGACTTTGGCGGGCCTGATGAGACCGCGCTCGCCCAGCAGTTCGATCGGCCGCTGATGGTCCACCGGTTCCCTTCGGCAATCAAGGCCTTCTACATGAAACCCGACCCGGAGCGCGCCGAGGTCGCCCTTGGCGTCGACGTACTGGCGCCTGAAGGCTATGGAGAGATCATCGGCGGAGGCGAGCGCCTCGCCGATCTCGACCTGCTGCTGAAGCGTATCGAAGAGCATCAGCTGCCCAGGGAAGCGTTCGAGTGGTACGTCGACCTGCGTCGCTACGGAACCGTCCCGCATGGCGGATTCGGCATGGGCATCGAGCGCGTCGTCGCCTGGGTTTGCGGCCTGGAGCACGTGCGGGAGACAATTCCCTATCCTCGAATGCTCTACCGCCTGTATCCGTAGCCTGTAGCCCGTAGCCTGAAGCCCGTTGCCCGTAGCCTGAAGCCTGATATGAAGATTGGCCTTGTCTCCCTCGGATGTCCGAAGAACCTTGTCGACTCCGAGGTGATGCTGGGATTCGCCCGCGACGCCGGACACGAGATCACGCAGCAGGCCGCCGATGCGGACGTGGTCGTCGTCAACACCTGTGCGTTCATTGACGCGGCAAAGCAGGAGTCGGTCGACACGATTCTCGAGATGGCCCGGCTGAAGCAGGACGGAAACTGCCGCCGCCTGATCGTGACTGGCTGCCTGGCGGAGCGCTACCGGGACGAGCTGCGCAAGGAGATTCCCGAGATCGATGCGATCCTCGGGACGGGTGAGATTCCGGAGATAGTCAACGCGATCGACGCGCCGGCGTCCGCGAACCGCGCAGCCCCTCTGGCCTTTTTCCGATCGGCGCCCGGTGCTCCTGATCGGATGGCGCCCGCGCCGGCGCCCCCAGGCTACATCTACGACATCGAAACGCCTCGCGTCCTCGCCACGCCGAAGCACTACGCGTATCTGAAGGTGGGCGAAGGCTGCGACTACACGTGCGCCTTCTGCATCATCCCGACGCTGCGCGGCGGCTACCGGAGCAGGACACCGGAAGCCATCGTCGCTGAGGCCCGAAAACTCACGGAACGAGGCGTCAAGGAACTGGTCCTCATCTCTCAGGACACCACGTTCTACGGCATCGACCGCGGCGAGCGGGGAGCGCTGGGGCGGCTGCTGAGGACGCTGAACACAATCGACGGGCTCGAGTGGATTCGGCTGCTCTACTTCTATCCGACCACGATCGACGACGCGACGCTGGATGCAATGGCTGATTGCGAGCGTGTCTGCAAGTACGTCGACCTCCCCCTTCAACATGCGTCAGACCCTGTGCTGAAGCGCATGCGCCGGCCGGGCACGCGCCGGAAGTACGAAGCGCTCCTCGACCGCATCCGCACGCGCATTCCAGGCGTGGCCCTGCGGACGACGTTCATCGTGGGGTTTCCCGGGGAGACCGAGTCGGATGTCGATGCGTTATCCGACTTCGTCCGCGCTCAGCATTTCGAGAACCTGGGCGTCTTTACCTACTCCCACGAGGAAGGCACGCCCGCTCATGCGTTCGACGACGACGTGCCGGCTGCCGAGAAGCGATCGAGGCGCAACCACCTCATGAGCCTGCAGAAGAGCCTGGTGAGGGCGCGCCAGAAGAGTCGGGTCGGGCAACGCGTGAGGGCCATGGTG
Source organism: Vicinamibacterales bacterium (assembly GCA_050250175.1). Lineage (GTDB taxonomy): Bacteria > Acidobacteriota > Vicinamibacteria > Vicinamibacterales > CAVVIG01 > JBFWPD01. Next base: position 2,070 of record JBFWPD010000441.1, on the reverse strand, counting down.
GACGGCCCGTCAGGCGAGCACGACCTCGTGCTCAGGGCCCGGCTCGCCTCTCAGGCCCCGGACATCGACGGCAACGCGTACCTCACCGACTGCGACCCTTCCGCCTTCAAAGCCGGCGACCTGCTCGATGTGGAAATCGTCGGCGCGCGCGAGTACGATCTTCTCGTGCGCCCGGTGGCTAGCATATTGGCTGTGCTATAGTTACGGTTTGGGACCTGACCGCAGGTTCGAAAGTGGGCGCGTGCCCACTTTTTTCGTTTTGGGGCGGCTTTGACCGCGAGTGTCGTCGAACGGATCCGAACCGTAGCGGCCCGGGTCGCGGCCTCTTACGGCCTCGACATTTTCGACGTGCAGTTCAGGCGCGAAGCCGCCGGCATGGTCCTCCGAGTCCAGATCGACCGGCCGGGCCCGGCGGCAACGGCCGAGGACAGCGTCAGCGTGGACGACTGCGCGCGAATCAGCCGGGATCTGAGCGCCGTCCTCGACGTCGAAGACGTGGTGCCCGGGGCGTACACCTTGGAGGTGTCGTCGCCGGGGCTCGACCGGCCGCTCGTCCGTCTGGACGACTATCGGCGGTTTGCGGGGCGGCTGGCCAGGGTGGTTGTCAGCGAGGCGATTGACGGGCAATCGTTCATCCGCGGCCGGCTGGCCGGTGTCGAGTCGGACGGCGCGGCGGCGGCGGGGGCGATTATCGAGATTGACGGCGAGGACGGCAGGCGACACCGCGTGCCGCACCGCCTGATTACGCGTGGGAAACTGGAAGTGGAATTCTAGTCATGTCGAATCCTCTGCAGCAGACGATCGAGGCGCTGGCGAAAGAAAAGGGCATCGAGCCCGATGTCGTGATCAGCGCGATTGAAGAAGCCGTCGCGACGGCGTCGCGCAAGTACTACAAGACGGGCGAGAACCTGAAGACTCGATTCAATCTGGACACCGGCCAGGTCGATCTCTTCGCGCTCAAGCAGGTCGTGCAGGAAGTCACCAGTCCGGCGACCGAGATTGCCATCGAAGAGGCGCGGGAGATGTACCGGCAGGTCTATGGGGATGAAGTCGCCAACAGCATCGAGCTCGGCGACGAGATGGAGTTCCCGAAGCCCACCGAGGTGCTCGGACGGATCGCCGCGCAGACCGCCAAGCAGGTGATCTTCCAGAAGGTCCGCGAGGCAGAGCGGGAGAACATCTTCGCGGAGTACAACGAGCGCGTCGGCGAAGTCGTCAACGGCACCGTCAAGCGGTTCGAGAACGGCGACATCATCGTTGAAATCGGCCGTATCGAAGCCGTCCTTCCGCGCAAGGAGCAGTCACGCGCCGAAAGCTACTCCCCTGCCGATCGCGTGCGGGCGGTGATCAAGGGCGTCAATCGCAGCGCGAAGGGACCGCAAATCGTCCTCTCGCGCACCGACCCGGCGCTCCTCATCAAGCTCTTCGAGCAGGAAGTGCCTGAGATTTACGACGGCACCGTGATGGTGCGCGGCGCGGTGCGCGAAGCCGGCGACCGGGCCAAGGTCGCGGTGTTCTCGCGCGAACGCGATGTCGATCCGGTCGGCGCGTGCGTCGGCATGAAGGGAACGCGCGTGCAGAGCATCATCCGCGAGCTGCGCGGCGAGAAGATCGACATCGTCGAGTGGTCGGAGGATCCGATTGCGTTCGTCACCAACGCACTCAGCCCGGCCAAAGTGCAGCGCGTGTCGATCGTGGACGACCGCGACAAGGTGATGGAAGTCGTCGTCGAGGACAAACAGCTGTCGCTGGCAATCGGCAAGAAGGGTCAGAACGTGCGGCTCGCCGCAAAGCTGACGGGCTGGCGCATCGACATCAAGAGCGAGGAGGAGAAGCGGCGCGAGGTCGAGGCCCAGTTCGAGGGTCTCGAGCGAGGTGCAGAGACGGGCGGCGACGATGCGGCGGGCGACGAAGACACGCGCGAGGCCGCAGGCAACGAAGAGGAGCAGACGGCAGAGGCGGGGACCGAGCCCGCCGCTGTCGCGGAAGACACGGCCCGCGAGGAATAGCGCAAGGCGCTCGGTCTGCAGGCGCGGGCCGAAACGAGAACAGAGGTACGAGTGGCAACTG
>JBFWPD010000440.1:0-3826 GCA_050250175.1 Vicinamibacterales bacterium | reverse complement strand
GTGTGCTCTTCCGATCTTGCGCCGCCCGTCACCGATGAAGTCAAGCGTCGCTCTCCTCTGACCCACGCCGTCTGCCTGTCCTCGTCCACTTCGAAGAAGGGGTGCTTCTGCCTGCTCACTGACGCGCCCGCTGTCAGTCGCGTCAACGGGCCGGCGGACACGGGCATGTCGAGCTCCGCCGCCGCTCGTTTCTGACCACCCCATGTCAGTGGAAACGAGAGCCTGGCGCGATTCGCACGGCGAAGGACAAATGCGACGCCACCGCCGTATGTGAACCCGTACCCGTCTTCTCGATTGAGAATCGGATGAAACATCGGCCGCGTTCCGCCACGCCGCCTGACGGCAGTGGACGGATCGGTAGCCCCCCAATCGACGGCGACGGGGCCGTCGTCGACGACGATGACGAGAACGATCTTCGAAAGGTCGGCGATCGAGGCAAAGCGCTTGAGCACTTCCACGCTGTCGAAGCGCGCGGCCGATCGGAGGCGGTCGGCAACACGGCCTGGCATCGCCTCGTCGAACGGCTCGCCGATCGCGACACCCGAGAGCTTCAGAATCGTCTCCGCCGGCGTGGCGAGATTTCCGTGCACCTGTATGTCCGCGACGATCGCTTGTGCGGAGGGCCGCGTGACGACCGGCTGCTGGCCGGCGTGAGCGCCGGGGGCGCTCGCGATCCACACGAGAACGGTCAGGAAAGCGATCACGTCAGGGACCGTCCGGCACCCGGATCGTGGACGTGACTTCCGCCTGTCGGTACCCGTGGTAGTCGACCCGATAGTCCACGTCGATCGGACCGAAGGCAAACATGAGTCCGGCGCTCATTTCGAGCTGGTCGGGCAGCCACACATCGGGAAAGGCCTGCGTCATCGTCATCGATGCGCTCACTTCGTTGACGGTCGCGAGCCACTGATAAGGGAAAAAGTCGAGGTCGACGTTCGTGGCCGTGTAGCGAACGATCTGATGCGTGGCAGGCAGGACCCACAGCGTGATACGCGAACCCTTGTTGACGAGGGTTCGCGCCTGCTGTCTTGCGACGGGATTTCTCCCGTTCGGCCGCAGCCTGGCGTCGGGCTCGTCGGCGAACAGCAGCGTCGGGTAGTACTCCACCCGTAGCGTGTCTACGCCATCGAGCGTCTCCGGACCGACAAACGCGTACTGGCCTTCGTCGAACTTGAACTTCAGGAAGTAGGCGGACGAGACAAAGTAGGGGTCGCGCGTCTGGCGGATGAAGCCGTCGAGATCCTGCGGCGGCGCGGAGTCGCCGGGAGGACGTGCTTCACGCGCGCGCTTCTCGCGCAGCTGCTCCCTGCGCAGGTATCGTCCTTCGTATGCCCTTCGTTCTTCTTCGCTGATCGTCACGCCATTGACGACGAGCGGACTTCGAATGAAGAAACCGTCACGGACGAACCAGGTGTACTCACGCTGCTCACCGTAGACGGGGACGCCTCCTGGACCGCGAATGTCAACGACCTCGCGCTCGTCGAGGATGTACTGCTGAAGCCGGCGCCAGTTGTCGTCGCGTCTCTCGACGACCTGACGCATGAATGCGTCGAGGTCCGACTGCGCGGAGAGCGGCGCGTCCACGGAGAATGCGCAGGCCAGTCCTGCCGCGACAACTGCGAGGACGCGAACGATCGGTAAGGGTGGCTTCACTCGCCGATGCATTGAGAGACCCTCGACGACTGACGGAGCCGAGGCCCGACGCCTGTCGCCTGTAGCCTGTAGCCTGACGCCTAAATGAATTCTTCCGGATCCCACCTCAGACCGAGCTCGCCTGGAGGCGCCATGTATCCGGCAAGCGCCGACGCGGCGACGACGGCCGGGCTGGCGAGGTAACCTTCGCCTCCGACACCCATTCGATTCTGCCAGTTCCGGTTGAACGACGTGATGGCCCGTTCGCCCCGGCGCAGGGCATCAGGCCCCTGGCCAAAGCAGGGGCCGCACCACGACTGGCGAATCTCGCCACCCGCGGACCGGAAGACCCCAGCGATGGATTCCCCGTCGAGACGCCGATCCGGCAGTTCGATTTGACGCGCAACGCCGCCGGACCCGGGAAAAACGATCAGGGGCTTCGCGACTCTGCCTGCGCCCTGCGCCATCCCGGCGCGAACCACGAGCGCGGCGCTCAAGAGATCGTCGTAACTGCCGTTGGTGCACGAACCGATCAGCGCCTTGTCGAATGTGAGCCGCTCGCGTGCGACGTCCTCCGCGGCCGTCGCGTTGCCGGGACTGAAGGGCTTCGCGATCATCGGCACGACATCGGCGAGACTCACTGCCTCGTCGATCGCGTAGGCCGCATCATCGCCCGGCGTCACTCGTGGATACATTCCGGTCAAGCCTTTGGCCCGCAGCCAGGCATCGGTCACGGCGTCGGCCGCGAAGATGCCGTTCATCGCCTCGGCTTCCGCCATCATGTTCGAGATCGTGTTGCGGTACATGATCGGCAGCTGCCGCTCCGCGTCCACGAACTCGACCGACATTCCCTGCGCCTGACGCACTCCCCATCGGCGCAGCAGCTCCAGCACGATGTCCTTGCCGCTGACCCACGGCTGGAGACGGCCGCGGAACACGACACGACGGCTCTCCACCATCGTGACGAAGACATAGCCGGTCGCCCATCCGAATCCGAGCGTCGTCGATCCCACGCCAATGCCGACCGCACCGTAAGCGCCATAGGCACGGCTGTGCGAATCGGCGCCGGGGATGAATTGCCCTGGCAGGATCAGGCCCTGCTCCGGGAAATAGAAATGAAAGATCCCGTCACCGGGCGTCGCGTAGTACGGAGGCTCGATGCCGTGACGTTTCGCGAATGCGCGCCCGATCGACGTCTGCTTCTCGTCGTCGCTGCGCCCGGTGAAGACGAAGTGATCGTTGGCGATGGCCGCGTGCAGAGGCGTCTGGGCGCCTCCCGTGATCTGGTTGAAGGTATGGATCGCAAACGGCGCGGTTCCGTCGGAAGCCGGCAGCAGATCGGCGTGGACAGCCAGCGTCGTTCCCGGGGCAATCGACGCCGACCGGTCGACCCGGTGCGCCCAGATAATCTGCTCGGTCGTCGTGAGCCGGCGCGCTGTCTCAGGATCGGGCCATTCGACGCGCCGCGCAGATTGTCTCGACGCGCTGAGCTCCCGCCGTCCGATCGCGACGATGCCGCCGGAGCGGCGGATCTCATCTTCCTTTGCCGTCAGCGGCAGCGGTTGATACGTGCGGTGCTGTGTTTCGTTCGTGAGCTCTCGCGTCCCGGAGTTGAAGCTGAACGTGTCGCCGTCGAGCGCGTCGGCGACAGCCTCGGGACTCTGCACGAAGTGAAGACCGATGTTCAACGCGTTGCGCCGGAAGATGTCGCCCATCTGCGCGCCGCAGACGATCACGAGCTCGCGGCCGGCCTCCTCCGCGACACCTTTGAGTCCTGCGGGACTCATCTCGCGCGACGATCCGATGGCGAAGCGGTCGCCCGCGACGAGGAACGTCTCCCCGCGGTGCACGCGCTCGCGGAAATCGGGCATCAGATATCGAAACGCACCCGCCTTCCATCGTTCGTCGAGAGTCTCGAGACTCTCCGACACGCAGTCGGCCGCGGGGGTAATCTGATCGGTATCGATTGCGTCGAGCTTCCGCCGATGTCCGGGGACTCTGAGGTCCCAGAAGATCAGTGCACGGCCACGGAGGAGAGGCATCTCGTCTGGTATCATGGGCACGACCAATGCCGGAGTTCAAGGATCACTCGCTGCACGCTTCCAGTTCGGAGGCGGTGACCAACCACGTGCGCGTGGAAGTCGAGTCGCAGTACGCGCCCGAACACTCGCAGCCCTTTCAGCATCAGTGGTTC
>JBFWPD010000439.1:0-3859 GCA_050250175.1 Vicinamibacterales bacterium | reverse complement strand
TCCTTGGTGCGCTCTTCCATCTCCTCGTCGAGGAAGCGGGGGGCACCCAGCATCTCGACCACGAGCGCAGGTGTGACGTCGACGAACGACTCGTCTCCTTCAGCGCGGCGCCGTGCGGCCTTGCGGCACACGGAGCCGATCTCGCGTTCCAGGCTGCGGACGCCAGCTTCTCGGGTATACCCGCGGATGATCTGGCTAATCGCATCTGGCGCGAAGCGAATCATCTCGTCGGTGAGTCCATGATTCCTGACCTGCTTCGATACGAGATGATCGGTTGCGATCGCGAGCTTCTCTTCTTCCGTGTAGCCCGCAATCTCGAGCACTTCCATCCGGTCTCGTAGAGGCGGTGGAACAGGGTCGAGGACGTTGGCCGTCGTGATGAAGAGCACCTCCGACAAATCGAACGGCACGTCGAGATAGTGGTCGCGGAACGTGTTGTTCTGCTCCGGATCCAGCACCTCGAGGAGCGCCGACGACGGGTCGCCTCGGAAATCGGCGCCGAGCTTATCGACCTCGTCGAGGATGAATACCGGATTCCTCGACTCGGCCCGCCGCAGTCCCTGGATGATTTGACCCGGGAGGGCGCCGATGTACGTCCGCCGATGGCCGCGAATCTCCGCCTCGTCGCGCATGCCCCCGAGGGACACACGGACGAACTTCCGGCCGAGCGATTCCGCGATGGAGCGCGCGAGCGACGTCTTGCCGACGCCGGGAGGCCCGACGAAGCAGAGGATCGGTCCCTTGACGCCCGGATTCAGCTTGCGGACGGCGAGGTACTCGAGGATGCGATCCTTGGCCTTCTCGAGACCAGAGTGATCGGCGTCGAGAACAGCCTTGGTCTTCGGAAGATCGATGACCTCTTCGGTCCTCTGTGACCAGGGCAGCGCGACGAGCCAGTCGAGATACGTGCGCGACACGGTGTACTCGGCGGCGGCCACGGGCATCTTGGACAGCCGATCGAGCTCGCGCAGCGCCTCCTTCTTGACCGTCTCAGTCATGCCGGCCGCTTCGATCTTCTCGGCCAGCTCCTCGATTTCCTTGGTCTGATCGTCTCCCTCGCCGAGCTCCTTCTGGATCGCCTTCATCTGTTCGCGGAGGAAGTATTCGCGCTGGTTCTTGCCGACCTCCGACTGCACCTGCGACTGGATCTTCGAACCGAGCTCCAGGACCTCGAGCTCCTTGATCAGCAGCCGATTCAGGAGATCCATCCGGGCACGAATGTCGAGCGTCTCGAGCACCTCCTGCTTCACACCCGTGCTGATGGTGGTCAGGCTCGACGCGATGAAATCCGCGAGACGGCCCGCTTCGGTGATGTTCACCGCAAGCGTCTGGAGGTCGTCGGAAAGAAGAGGCGACAGGGAAACGACCTGCTGGAAGTTCGTCTTGATGTTCCGCGCAAGCGCGTCGATCTCGAGCCGGTCCGCGTCGTTGGTTCCCTCGGCGGCCTGGCTTACCCGCGCGCGGACGTAGGGCTGGGTAACGAGCACCTCGTCGAGGGACAGCCTCGCCAGTCCCTGAACGATGAGGCGCAAGCTCCCGTCAGGGAGCTTGAACATCTTGTGAATGTGCGTCGCGGTACCGACGCTGTACAGATCGGCCTGCCCCGGTTCCTCGACTGCGGCGTCGCGCTGGGTGAACACCGCGATCAGTTTGCCGTTCGCGATTGCGTCGTCGATCAGGCGGACCGAGCTCTCGCGCGCGACGGCGAGCGGCATGAACGAGTTTGGAAACAGGACCGTATCCCGCAGAGGCAGGATCGGCAGCTCGGCAGGAATTGCCGGCGGCCGCTCGCCCGCGAGCACGTCTTCAGGCTTGAGATCCCGCAGGTGATCGCTCATGAGCGACCTCCATCATCATGGGACCCTTGCGAGGATCCCGGGTTCCGCGCGGTGGAGCCGCGTGGCAGAACGTAAAGTGTCGACGGGATGCCGGTGGGAGAGTGTTGGGCTCCGCCACCGGCGGAGCCCAGTCGAACGTGGGTCGCCGGTACTTACATGTCGAAGAAGAGAGACGCCGAACCGCGTCGGGCGGCCATCTGGCGCTCACGCTTCTCGGCAACCTCACGAGCTTCTTCGCAGTCCTTGCAGCGTACCGCGAACGGGAGCGCACGGAGGCGCTTCTCGGCGATCTCTTCACCGCACTCGAAGCAATTGCCGTAGTCGCCGTTCTCGAGCCGGACCAACGCGTCTTCGATCTTGTTCAGCGTCTCCGACTTCATCTGAATCAGGGCGAACTCGATCTCGTCCTGGATATCGGCTTCAGAGCTCTCGACGGCGTCGACGACTTCCGAGGCTTTGCTTCCCCATGAGCCTTCGGCACGCACATCGCGCATCTTGCCCTTCACCTCGGCATGCATCTCGCGACGACGATCCTCGAGCATCTGCTTCAGTTCGCTGTATCGTGATCGGGGCCCGCCCGCCTTAGTTGTGTCCTTCATCACCGCCGCTCCTTTCGCCCGGGCTCCCGGGCCGACCGCCTTTCGACTGCGCCATCGCTATGCAAATGAACTGCCAATGATACAGGAGCCGAGCGCTTTGAGCAATACGGCCTCTCCTGCCAGGCCGTCCCGAAGCGCTTCTGCCGACCGATTGGTCAACTCTCTCTGCACTACTGCGTCAAGTCTTTCATTTTCAATGTCTTGCTCGGTGCGGCCCGACATTATAGACCGCCTGTTCAAATCTTCGTTCACGATTAGACGCAGGGACGGCCGAAATGGTTCGCACCCGTTCCTGACCGGGAGTGTCCCTTCCGGGTGACGGATTCTGTGGCCGCTGCGAGGCTCGATCCTGCGCGCGTGTTCCACTCTGCGCGAACGTACGCCAGTCCCGCAACGAACGTTTCACGACCGTCCCGTTACAATGACCCGTGCTCTGTCCCTTGTGCGGCATCAGAAAAGCCCGGCGTGCCTGCCCGGCCAAGGGCCACCAGATCTGTTCCGTCTGCTGCGGATCCAAGCGTCTGGTCGAGATCGACTGTCCCAGTCACTGCGTGTACCTGGCCGCGGCCCGGGAGCACACTCCGGCCGCTGCGCTTCGCCAGCAGGAGAGGGACTATGCACGCATCGGTCCCATCGTTCGGGACTTCACGGCCACCCAGGGCGAGCTGTTCCTGCTGCTGGGGTCGGTCGTCAACAACTTCCAGCCTGCCGATCTGCATCAACTTCTAGACGAGGATGTTGCGGATGCGGCCGGTGCGCTCGCCTCGACCCTGGAAACTGCTGCCCGCGGGGTGATCTACGAGCACCGGCCTGCCTCCCGTCCCGCCGAAAGGCTCGTGGCGGCTTTCAAGGAACTGCTGGCGCAGGCGGGCAAAGCCGGGGGAGGGACCCGGCTGGATCGGGAAGCGATTCTGGTGCTCAAACGGCTCGAGGAGTCGGCCCGCCCCCAGAAAGATGACCCGCAGTCGAGTCCCCGGGCTTTCATCGAGCTTCTGGGTCGGGTGATCCGGATGCCGCCGCCAGACGGGAAGACCGGGGAGGCCGCCCCACCGGAAGGGAGCGGCTTGATCGTCCCCTAAGTCCTCCTTATACTTGGGGTTTCCCTGAACCCTAGTTCCAGAAGAGATGGATCATGGCAAAGCGTTGTGAGATCTGCGGAAAGACCCCCGTCGTCGGAAGACAGGTGAGCCACGCTCACAACGTCAGCGCGCGGCGATTCGAGCCCAACCTGCAGAAGGTGCGTGCGATGGTGAACAACGGCATCCGCCGTATCCGCGTGTGCACCCGGTGACTGCGTTCGCACAAGGTGGTCAAGGCCGCCTGACGCCGGCAGCGCGACGCATGAAATCCGCGATCGCAAGCGACAGCCTTCCTCCTCCCGGCGGACCCTACTCGCCCGCGGGTCGATCGGGAGATCTCAGC
>JBFWPD010000438.1:0-3862 GCA_050250175.1 Vicinamibacterales bacterium | reverse complement strand
CTCCGCATTCGATCGTGCCGTGGAGATCTGGCGCCAAACGGCGTCGGATCCGGATGCCCGCTACGACGACCGGGTCACGATCGACGCGGCATCGATCGAACCGACCGTCACGTGGGGCATCAACCCCGGACAGTCGGTCGGCATCCGCGAGCGGATCGCCACCGGCGCCGATCCCGAAGCGCTCGCGTTCATGGGATTCGAAGCTGGAGCGCCCGTCGAAGGCACACGCATCGACGTCGCCTTCATCGGCTCGTGCACCAACGGCCGGCTCTCCGATCTCGAAGAGGCCGCCAGGGTCGTGCAGGGCCGCCGCGTCGCCTCGCACGTCAAGGCGCTCGTGGTCCCCGGGTCGCAGGCCGTGCGCCGCGCCGCCGAGGAAAAGGGCCTCGACGCGATCTTCACGAAGGCCGGATTCGAATGGCGCGGGGCCGGGTGCTCGATGTGCCTCGCGATGAACACCGACCGGCTCGAGGGACAGCAGGTGTGCGCGTCCTCGTCGAATCGCAATTTCAAGGGTCGCCAGGGCAGCCCGACCGGGCGGACGCTGCTGATGAGTCCAGCAATGGTCGCTGCCGCCGCGGTCTCCGGCGAGGTCGTCGATGTGCGGCCGATGCTGGAAGAGATTCACGCGTAGCGGCAGGGTTACCGCATCATGTCTGCAATCACGCTCGTGACTGGAACGGCGTTGCCGCTGCGCGGCGACGATCTCGATACCGATCGCATCATGCCTGCGCGCTTCCTGCGCGCCGTCACCTTCGAAGGGCTCGAGAAGCATCTCTTCGAAGACGACCGCGCGACCAACGCGTCGCATCCGTTCAACAATCCCCGCTACGACGGCGCGTCAATCCTCGTCGTCAACAGCAACTTCGGATGCGGATCGTCACGCGAGCACGCGCCCCAGGGCATCGCGCGCCAGGGATTCAAGGCGATGATCGGCGAGTCGTTCTCTGAGATCTTTCTGGGCAATTCGGCCGTGCTGGGCATGCCCTGTCTCACGACCGATCACGCGTCGATCGAATCGCTGCAGGCGCTCATCGAAGGGGCGCCCGACACGGTCGTCGACGTCCACGTCGATTCGGGTGTCGTCACAGCCGGAAACCTGCGGCTGCAGTGCCAGCTGCCCGCCGCCCTGCGGGATGCGTTCGTGAGCGGCCAGTGGAACCCGACTGCGCTGCTGCTGGATCGGTTCGAAGAGGTTCGAGCAGTCGCCAGGCGACTGCCCTACGTCAGCGGATTCTGAATCGCTCACGCCTTCCTCTCCTGAGCCACGGCGAGGAACGCGTTGGCGGCGTGCGAGCGCCGCGCCTTCCTGCACACCAGCGTCACCTGCCTGCGGCGTGAAACACCGTTGACGGGAACCGCAACGAGCCGCCCGCTTGCGATCTCGGTAATCGCACAGCGCCGTGGCAGCAGTGCGACGCCCAGTTTCAGCTCTACCGCCCGCTTGATGCCGTCGAGACTGGGCAGCGCGATCACCATGTTCAGCGTGACATGACGCTCTTCGAAGAGGCGGAGAACCCGTTCGCGTGCAGGAGACGGATCGTTGTGAGCGACGACAGCCTCATTGGCGACGTCCTCCATCGACACCTGCTGGCGCTTGGCGAGCGCGTGCGATGGATGGACCAGCAGCACGAGCTCGTCCGTACCCACGACGACTTCGAGCAGTCCGGACTCCGCGGGACGAAACGTCAGCGCCCCAAAGTCGAGACTTCCCTGCTGAACCTCAACCGCGATCTGGCGGGCGGGCACGCGGCGCACGTCGAGCGCAATGTCAGGCACGCGCTGGCGGAACCGCGCGATCAGCGGAAGGAGCGTGTGGACGGCCGCTTCGTTCGCGCCGATGAGGATCCTGCCGCGCCTGAGATCACGAAGCTCGCGCATGGCTGACTCGGTCTCCTCGGCGAGACGCACCAGGCGCTGTCCGTAATTCTGGAGCACGAGGCCAGCGTCGGTCAGGGTGCCGCTCTTCGACGACCGGTCGAAGAGCTCTTCGCCCAGATCGCGCTCGAGACGGCGTACAGCCTGGCTGACCGCCGGCTGCGTCCGGTGGACGCGTGCCGCGGCGCGGGAAAAGCTTCGCTCCTCGGCCACGGCCAGGAAGATCTGCAGGGTACTCAGGTCCATAAATTTCTATTATTATACGGTAAAGACTATCACTTTGACTTCTAGTCTGCGGCGCGGCTACAACTGACGCATGGGTCAACAGTCAACCCGCATTGTCGTGTTCGACACCACGTTGCGCGACGGCGAACAGGCCCCAGGCTTTTCGATGGACGTGCCTGCCAAGGTCGCCATCGCACGGGCTCTCGAGGCGCTCGGCGTCGACATCATCGAAGCGGGCTTCCCCGTCGCTTCGCCGGCCGATGCCGAAGGCACTCGCCAGGTCGCACGGGAAGTCAGACGCCCGGTCATTGCCGCCCTGGCACGCTGCCGTCAGCTGGACATCGACGAGGCAGCCAAGGCACTTCAACCCGCCGAGCGCCGCCGCATCCACACGTTTCTCGCCACCTCCGACCTGCACCTCGAAAAGAAGCTCCGCATCTCCCGTGAGGCATGTCTCGAGCAGGTCGTCTCTGGTGTGAGGCTGGCCAGAAAGCATACCGACGACGTGGAGTTCTCGGCGGAGGATGCGACCCGCAGCGACCGCGACTTCCTGTGCCGCGTGGTCGAGGCCGCCATCGACGAAGGAGCGACCACGATCAACCTGCCCGATACAGTGGGCTATACGACGCCCGACGACATCCGCGAGTTCTTCCAGGAGATCCGCCGCCGCGTGCCGAACGCGGACAAGGCGGTGTTCAGCACGCATTGCCACGACGACCTCGGCCTGGCCGTGGCGAACAGCCTGGCAGCCGTCCAGGGCGGCGTCCGGCAGATCGAGTGCACGATCAACGGGATCGGCGAGCGCGCGGGCAACGCCTCACTCGAGGAACTGGTGATGGCGCTTCGCGTGCGGCAGGATCGCTTCCCGTACGACACGGCGGTCGTGACGGAACGTCTCTTCGAGGCGAGCCAGCTGGTTTCACGCGTCACCGAAGAACCGGTGCAGGCGAACAAGGCAATCGTCGGACGGAACGCCTTCGCGCACGAAGCAGGCATTCATCAGGACGGCATGCTGAAGGACGCGCGCACCTACGAGATCATGCGGCCGCAGGATGTCGGCCAGCACGCGGAGCAGCTCGTGCTGGGACGCCACTCGGGCCGCCACGCCGTCCAGCGCCGCTGTGAGACTCTCGGCTTCACGCTGGCGGCAGAGGAGCTGGCCCAGGTGTATCACGCCGTCATCACGATGGGCGAGCACCGCAAGTCGATCGGCGACAACGATCTCAAGCGGATCGTCGACCGCATCCGCTCCGCGGCTGCGGTCTCAGGAAATTGAAGATTCACGATTGAAAATTGAAGATTGGAGTCACGCTGCGAGCGCGTCCTTCCGGCGTCCGGCAATCTTCAATCTGAAATCTTCAATCTTCAATCTTCAATTCCAGTGTTCCCCCTCCGAGACGTCATCCCTTCCCGCACGTTCCCCGCGGTCACGATCGCACTGATCGTGGCCAACGCGGCGGTCTGGCTCTATGAGTTGACCCTGCCGGCGGAGGCCGTGTCCGATCTCCTCGCCGCTTACGGCGTCGTTCCCGCCAGGTTCGATCCCACGGCCGTCCTCACGTCGATGTTCCTGCACGGCGGGTGGTTCCATGTGATCGGGAACATGTGGTTCCTCTGGATCTTCGGCGACAACGTCGAAGACCGGATGGGGCATCAGCGGTTCTTCGTCTTCTACCTTCTATGTGGGACTGGTGCGGCGATCGGCCACGTGGTGATGGATCCCGCGTCGGTCGTGCCCACCATTGGCGCAAGCGGCGCG
>JBFWPD010000437.1:0-3862 GCA_050250175.1 Vicinamibacterales bacterium | reverse complement strand
CGGCAGGTGACCGTCTCCCACATCAATCTGCCGTTTGCCGAGATTGCGGTCACGGCCACGAATCCGGCCGAGACACTCGACGTGACCGTGCAGGCGAACGGGACGACCGAGCGTGCGATGGTCTCGATGCCTGTCAGGCGTCCGAGTCTCGAGCTCTCGGTCACACCTCGAAGCGTGCAGGGCTTCGGGTTCGAGAGCGCCCAGATCACCGTACGGACGACGGGACTCTCCAATCCGGGCGGACGGGTGGTGACCGTGTCATCGGACACGGGCCGGCTCGAGACGACCGAGATCCATTTGAACGATCAGGGCACGGGATCGACGACGCTGCGATCGGTGTCGATTGGGAACGCTGCGGTACACGCGTCGAGCCCACCGCTCGGGGCGGTGGACGACACGGTGCGCTTCGCATGGCCTCTCGCCCTCCTCGCCTCGGCGGCGGCCGGTGGTCTGGCCGGCGCGTTCCTTGGCTTGCCGAAACAGGCCGCAGGCAAGCGCCGGAAGGGTGTACCGCAAGCGCTCCTCGTCGGCGTCCTCACGGGCTTCGTCGTTGTCGCGCTCTACGCGGTTGGCGTCAACGTGCTTCCCGTGCAGCCGACGGCAACCGCGGGAGAAGCACTGGCCTTCGCGCTCGCCGCGGTTGGCGCCTTTCTGGGACTTCGTCTGTAACGCGACGAACGGACACCCGGATTGGGTTGAATCGTACCGCGGGCTCCCTGAGACTGACGGCGGTCGCTGCCATCGCAGCGCTCCGCCTGAGCATGCTCGATCCCACCCAACCCCTGAGCCTGCCGGCGATCCGGACCGCTGTCGTCTACCGCGATCACGCCGACACCGGCGCGTTTCATCTGGTGCCCGTCGCACCGTCAATCGCACGTGACGAACGGGGACTGCCGTCGATCCGCATCACGTTCATTTCGCGTCGCGTTGGCGGACACCGCGAGGTGCAGTCGGCGCAGTTGACGATTGAAACGAGGCTCTCGGTGCCCGATCACGACCGTGCGGCCATCGCGGCCGCGATCGACGCGATGCGGCAGCCGCCAGCTTCGTCCACGCCAGATGTCCGGCACACGCTGCCGCCTGTCCGACTGAGCGCGCCGGAATGGACCGCAGGCGAGGTTGAAGTCGTCTTCGGCGAATCGTTGAGCGTGATCGGGCAACCCTCGCTCTTCGCCGACAACACCTGCGCTCTTCACCGCGGCTTCGATCACACGACTGCCACGACGCTGGAAACGCTCTGGAACAGTTCGCTGCCCGACGGCCGGATCATCTACCGCATGACTCTGCGCGCCGCGAGCATGGCGCACGAGAAAGCCACGGCATCCTCGGAGCGGCGGGCCAGCGACGCGTACAGCAGCACCAGCGTGACCGGCACGATGCGCGTCGATTTCAAGGCCGTCGAAGGTATCGGCCTCCAGGGGGTCTTCGAGAGTCCCCTCTGGTCGTCTGAGCTCGCGACGCTCGCGCGCAATCTCGATCTGTAGACAACCTCGGCACTCGCATGTTCGATCTCTCAAAGCCGTTCGGCACACTCGAAGGTCTCGTCGTCTACGGCGACCATCAGCGTCAGGACCTCGCCTACGTTCTCCCCGACGAGATCGATCTCCGTGAGCTCGCAGCCAACGCGCCCGACATCGCGCTTCAGATCTACTTTCCCGATGAAGCGGTCGCCGCAGGCGATCTCGCCCAGGCCGTCGGCGCCATTCTGTCGGTGGGCGTGCGCTGTCTCGTCGCCCCGGATCGCCTCGAACGGGCTCGGGACGCCGCGCGTGAGGCCAGCGGACGCGATGACCTCGAGCTCGCGATACCGCCCTGGGAGGACGGCTCCGTCGAGCTCCTGCTGCTCGACACGCAGAGCGGCGCGGAAGTCGTGTCTGCCGTGCGCGACGACCGCCTCGTGCGTGGCGTCGTGGGAAGCCGGAAGCCGTCGCTGTCGGATGGCCTGCTGTCCGCCATCTTTCACGCCAGGCTCGACCGCCGAGGCACCGCGCTCTGCGCGGCTGCGCTCGAAGGCAAGGTCGGCTCGCTCGCCGGCGTCCTCTACGACCTCAAGTTTCTGGCCATGCGTCCGGCGGTCGACCTGCGGATGTCGGCGGATCTCAATCGCTGCGCGGAGTTCTTCCGCGTGGGCGCCGGCGTCCAGGTCTATTACGTCGGGGCAGACATCTCGGCGACCTTTGGACAGATGCGCGAACAAGGCGTCATCAAGGTCGATCTCGTCTCCCAGGCCGGCGATCCGGAGGCCGAAAAGCTCGTCAACGAGTGCGTCAGGGACTTCTACGATGTCCTGATGCGCGAGCTGTTCAAGCCCACGGTGCCGCCTGTCGAAGCGCTTGGCGCGGGCATGGGCTCGGTCCAGACATCGCTCGTCAAGTTCTCCTTCGCGTACTCGAAGGTCGAGCAGGAGCGCGTCGTCGAGGTGGATTATCGGAAGCGTTCCGCGACGCGCCGCACTCACAATCCGCAAGCCCATCTCGCCCGTCTCGCCACGCTGGCCGCCGGTCACGACGTCATCCAGCGCGTGCCCCTCTCCGCCGGATGGCGCGAGCACGAGGTCGAGATTGCCGCACCCGACGCGTTCAAGGACGCAAACCTCCGTCAGGCCCGGGTTGTAATCTGGCGCGGCAGGGATCCCGTTCTCGAACCCGCCCAGGCACGGGAAGGCGGCCTGCGGATGCCGGCAACGGCGGTGCCGCTGGCGGATCTGGCGTTCACGGCGACAGACAGTGCGGTGCGGCGGCTCGCCTGGGTGAACGAACCCACAGAAGCGCCGTTCTACCGGTGGCAGGCGCGCTTCACCTACGCGCCGGAGGGCACCGTCGATTCCCCCTCGGAGATCTGGTCCGCACCCAGGACGTCGAGCTCGAGCGATCTCGATCTCTTTCCCGAGGTGCTTGCGCCAAAGCGGACGCTCGCGTTGAAGCTCGGCGACGGACACGACGAGACGCTGAGCGCGATCGAAGCCGCCGTGACGGCCCGGGATGATCAGGGGAAGGAGCTCGCCCGTACACGGCTGACGGTCAGGACCGACAAGCCGGAGGCGCACTGGGCAGTGCGGCGGCCCGAGGGACAGCCGGTGCTGCTCGAAGCGGGCATCACCTACCGCTACGGCGGCAATCGCACGATCACACGGGCGTCGCAGGCACTGATCGATCGGGAGATCTTCGCGAACGTGCCCTTCATGAGAACGGTCACGCTCAGCCCGCTCGTCTTCGGCGCACCGCCCAACATCGTCGAGGTCATCCTCATCGCGACCTACGAGCACGCAGCATCCGGCTACCGCGACGAGCGGATCCTTCGGCTGCGTCCGCCGGACTTCCGTGGCGAGGATCTCCGCGTGCCGGTGCTCGGCGCCGCAGACGACGTGGCATGGCGAGCGATGGCGGTCAATGCGAACGGCGACACCGTGGATATCGGACAGGGTCGCATGGCAACGGGCCCCCTCAACCTGCGCATCAGCCGGGACCGGAGGATTCGTGTCGAGTGGCTCGGGCCGTCGCCGGCAGCGCTGAGCCTCCGGTGGGCGCGCGCCCTCTTCCGGGCGAAGGCGGAGGATGGCACGACGCTCGGCGAAGCGACACTCGAGTGGCGGGGAGACAATGTCGAGGGCGAGCGGCTCGTGACGCTGCCGAACGAAGGCCGCGCGGAGTGGGCGCTCGAAAAGCGCTTCGAGGACGGAAGAAGGGAGACGTCGGCGTATCAGCCGGTGGACGGCGATCTCATCGGCGTCGTCGCAGGTTAGCCGCTACGCCCACGGATTCGGCGGCAGCGTGATCGTCAGATCGTCGGCGCCGGTCTCCTCCCAGACGCCCGAGTACCGCTCCCCGCCTTCCCCACGGGCCTTGACCCTGTAGCGATAGCG
>JBFWPD010000436.1:0-3864 GCA_050250175.1 Vicinamibacterales bacterium | reverse complement strand
GATGGACCGTTACAGGACGATGCGGCGCTGGCGCTTGGACGGCTGGGCGACAAGCGCGCTGTGCCGACGCTGGCGGGCCGTCAGGAGACCGCCCCGCGCGATCGTCAGCCCTTCATCGCCGCCGCGATCTGCCTGATCGGCGTCAACTGCGGATCGCACGAGAATTTCGTGATCGAGTCGCTGAGGTTCACCGCGACGAATCCAGGCTATCAGGAGTTGCTGCGGAGCTCCGCGGGCGCGCTCGGAGCGCTGGGTGTCGCGGGACGTTCGTCCGCCCTGGAGGCGCTCTTTGCGACAGGGATCCCTTCGCGCGATCCGGCCCGTGCCCCGGTTGGCCTTGCCGTGGCGACCGTTGCGCTTCGCAACACACCGCTCATGCTGCAGGTGCTCGCGACGCAACCGGACCGGCCCGGAGCCCTGGATCTGCTCGCGGAAGGCTTCGACATGCTCGAAGAGGACTTCGAGAAGGAACGGTTCTTCACACTCGTCCGCCGGAGCTACTGGGAAGCAGGCGAAGGGTCGGCGACGCGCGAGTTGATGCAGACGATCATCGATCATCTGGACTTCTGATGGACTACCGAAGCGCAGGTGTTGACATTGACGCCGGCAACGAAGCCGTCCGGCGAATCCGGTCGCTCGCTCGATCGACGTTCACGCCAGGAGTGCTTTCCGACATCGGGTCGTTCGGTGGGCTCTTCCGGCTGGACACCGGAGCCTGCCGCGAGCCCGTCCTCGTTGCGAGTGCTGATGGAGTCGGAACGAAGCTCAAGATTGCGTTCATGATGGGGAAGCACGACACCGTCGGCGCTGACCTCGTGAATCACTGCGTCAACGACATCCTCGTGCAGGGAGCGCGGCCCCTCTTCTTTCTCGACTACCTGGCCACGGGCCGCCTGCTTCCGGAGGTCGCGGAGCAGGTGGTTGCCGGGGTTGCGAACGGTTGCCGCGAAAATGGCTGCGCGCTTCTCGGGGGCGAGACCGCCGAGATGCCGGGGTTCTATGCCGATGGCGAGTACGACATCGCCGGATTCATCGTCGGACTCGTCGACAGGACGCGCCTGATTGACGGACGTTCCATCGTGCCCGGTGACGCCGTCATCGGGCTCAGGTCGGCCGGGCTTCATACCAACGGGTACTCGCTCGCGCGCCGCGTGCTTTTCGAAGGCGAGGGACTGCGGGCCGAAACGGTTGTGCCCGAGTTGGGGATTGCAGTCGGTGAGGCGCTGCTCGCACCGCACCGATCCTACCTGCGCGTGGCCACTCCGTTGCTGGAGGAGGGGCTCGTCAAGGGCATGGCCCACATCACGGGTGGTGGCATCACGGAGAATCTGCCTCGCATCCTTCCGCAAGGGTGCGCGGCGGTGATCGATCCCGGCGCCTGGAATGTGCCGCCCATCTTCAGACTGATTCAGCGTCTTGGTCAGGTGCCGGTCGATGACATGCGCCGGTCCTTCAACATGGGCATCGGGATGGCGCTCGTGTGCAGCAGTGGAAACGCCGGACGCATGCTCGAGGTGCTCGAGTCGATCGGTGAGCATGGCGCGGCGGTGATCGGACGCATCGAACCTGGCGACCAGCTTGTCCGGTATGCGGAGAAGCCATGAGCCGCAGAATCGCGGTCCTCGTGTCAGGGCGCGGGTCCAACCTTCAGTCGATCATCGATGCCATTCGCGAGAGTCGTCTCGATGCAACGCTGGCGGTCGTCGTTTCCAACAGGAGCGAGGCCGCCGGGCTGACACGCGCTCGTGAAGCAGGAGTCGAGGGTGTCTACCTGAACCCCCGTGAGTTCGCCGGTCGCCTGGCGTACGACGCCGCGCTCGCAGCGCTGCTCAAAGAGCGGCGCGTCGACCTCGTCTGTCTCGCAGGATTCATGCGCCTAGTGGGCGCGCCCTTGCTCGAAGCGTTCCCGCAGAGGATTCTCAACATCCATCCGTCGCTGCTTCCGTCATTCCCCGGGCTGCACGCACAGCGTCAGGCGATCGACCATGGCGCCAGAGTGTCGGGCGCGACAGTTCATCTGGTCACGTCCGAGCTCGATGGCGGGCCGATCATCCTGCAGGCGGCTGTCCCGGTTCTCGAAGGGGACACAGAAGACAGCCTGGCCACTCGGATCCTCGTGGAGGAGCATCGGCTCTATCCTGAAGCCATCAGGATCGTGCTCGACGGCAGGTGGCACGTGTCTGGCCGCCGCTTCGTTCACCTGTCGGCGGACAATCTCAGCGAGCCGGCGACGTCGCCTCGAGTGTGAGCACGGCCACTTCGGGCGGGCAGTTCACTCGAACAGGCACATAGACCGTCCCGACGCCGCGGCTGACGAACACGGTCGTCGGCCCCTCCTGCGCGACGCCGGCGAGAATCGGAAACTTCTTCGCAGCAATGGCGCCGACAACCGGCAGCACGACCTGCCCGCCGTGCGTATGTCCTGACAGAAGGAGCGGAACATTCAGCGCGGCGGCTTCCTGGATGCGCCGCGGATCGTGCGCGAGCATGATCGTCGTTCCAGTGCCGCCCTTGACGACCCGTTCAATCTCCTCCGGTCGCCGCGTCCAGAAGCGCAGACCGGCGAGATCGAGCGTCTCGCCGCGGATCGTCAGGCTTGTTCTCGCGTCCTTCAGGACCGTGATGCCGCGAGCGGTGAGTGCTGCCGGCATGTCGCGATCGTCGTCATGATTCCCGAGCACGGCGAAGACGCCGTGCGGCGCCGACAATGACGCAACGGCGTCCGCCGAGGGATTCACGTACGTGCGATCGCCCCAGGTGACGTAGTCGCCGCCGAGGACGACCAGGTCTGGCCGTTCGTTCATCAGGAGCGATACTGCCGTTCGGACGTCTTCGTCAGAAACCCACTGACTCCGATGTACGTCGGTCAGCAGTCCGATTCGCAGTCCAGAAAGGCTGGAAGGCAGTCCCTCGAGTGGAATGGTTACGTGCGTCAGCTGGACGGCGTCCGTCGTGTATGCGCTGTAGATGGTGGCGCCAGCCGCTGCGCCGACACTTCCCGCGAGCAGGGCCTTGAGCGCGTCCCGTCGACTGAGAGGCACGACTGATATAGTAGGCTCCGTCACCCGGATGGCAAACCTCTTCGATGATCTGAAGTGGCGCGGGCTCGTCTACGACGCCACTGAGGGTCTGAGCGATCTGCTCGCGCGCGATCGCGTCACCCTGTACGCCGGCTTCGATCCCACTGCGTCGAGTCTCCACGTCGGGCACCTGCTCCAGGCCGTATCGCTCGTGCGCGCGGCACGATTCGGACATCGTCCCATTGCCGTCATCGGCGGCGGCACGGGGATGATTGGCGATCCGAGCGGCAAGTCCCGGGAGCGGACGCTGCTCGATGCCGCGGCGATTGCCGAGAACATTGCCGGCATCCGCACCCAGCTGGCGCGCCTGTTTGGCGGCGATGACGGCGTACGGGTCGTCGACAATGCGGAGTGGCTGGGGACGACGGAGCTGCTGACGTTCCTGCGCGAGACGGGCAAGTGTTTCACAGTGAACTACATGCTCCAGAAGGAGTCGGTGAGCCGCCGACTCGAGAGCGAGGAAGGGATTTCCTTCACCGAGTTCAGCTATCTGCTGCTGCAGGCGCACGACTTCCTGCAGCTCTACGATCGGCAGGGTTGTACGCTGCAGATTGGCGGCAGTGATCAGTGGGGCAACATCACGGCGGGGATCGATCTGATCCGCAAGGTTCGCGCCGGCAAGGCGCACGGACTCGTGACGCCGCTGCTGACGACTGCGTCGGGCGTCAAGTTCGGGAAGACCGAAGCGGGCGCGGTCTGGCTCGACCCGGCGCGCACGTCGCCGTTCCGCTTCTACCAGTTCTGGCTCAACACGGACGATCGCGACGTCGCGGCCTACCTGAAG
>JBFWPD010000435.1:0-3868 GCA_050250175.1 Vicinamibacterales bacterium | reverse complement strand
TATCAGGTCAACTACACGTTCCAGATGGCCGGCAGCTTCGAAGGAAGTGCCGTCTCCCTGTTCAGCGACCTTGTTGGAGCCCAGCGTCCCGGCGCCGCCGCGTTCATCGATCTCGGACGCTATGCACTCTGTTCGGCGTCGCCCGAGATCTACTTCGAGCGCCGGGGCCGTACGCTCTCGGCCCGTCCGATGAAGGGCACGACCCGGCGCGGGAGGACGACCGCCGAAGACCTGGTGCAACGTGACACGCTGCGTTCGTCGCCGAAGCAGCAGGCCGAGAACGTCATGATCGTGGACATGATGCGCAACGACCTCGGGCGCATCGCCGATGTCGGGAGCGTCGACGTTCCGAGTCTCTTCGACGCCGAGCGGTACCCGAATGTCTGGCAGATGACGTCCGTCGTGACGGCCCAATCGAGCGCGGCACTGGCGGAGATCTTCCAGGCGCTGCATCCCTCGTGCTCTGTCACTGGCGCGCCCAAGGTTCGGACCATGGCGATCCTGCAGGAGCTGGAGCATCAGCCGCGCGGCATCTATACGGGCGCGATTGGCCACGTGGCGCCTGGCGGCGACGCTCGATTCAACGTCGCGATTCGCACGGCCGTCGTCGATCGAGTCGCCGGCCAGGTTCGCTTCGGCGTTGGAAGTGGCCTTGTGTGGGATTCGAACGCCGGCGACGAATACGACGAATGTCTGCTCAAGGGCTCGATTCTCGGCGGGCCCGTTCCCGACTTCGAGTTGCTCGAGACACTGCGGTGGAGCCCGCAGGAAGGATTCTGGCTGCTCGATCGTCATCTCGACAGGCTGCAGGACTCGGCCGAGTACTTCGGGACGAGCGTGGACACGTCGGCGGTGCGAGCCGCTCTCACTGCCGCGGTCGCGGAAGCCACGATATCTCTGCGGGTGCGTCTGCTCGTGAATGGCGATGGTGGGATTCGTGTTGAACAGAGTCCGTTCACGCCTTCTCGAGAACCCGTTGTGCTTCGTCTTGCGAGGACGCCGGTCGACGCAGCGGACGTCTTCCTCTTTCACAAGACCACCAGACGCCAGCAATACGACGGACGCCGCCTGGCCGGGTGTGACGATGTGGTGCTGTGGAACGAGGAGGAGCAGATCACTGAAACGACCATTGCCAACGTGCTCGCAGAAGTCGATGGCGAAGTCGTAACGCCTCCCGTGGAGTGTGGCCTGTTGGCGGGGACCTGCAGAGCGGACCTCTTGCAGCGAGGCGAGGTCCGGGAGCAACGGCTGTCGATCGCCGATCTCAGGCGGGCGAACCGTCTCTGGGTCACCAATGCCGTGCAGGGCCGTCGGTCAGCTGTCCTGCTGGATGACTGAGCGTCCGAACGAGCAGATGGCGGAGGATGATGTGGTGATGAGTCGGCCTTCGACGAAACGGACAAGAGCAGGCCTGGCGATGGGGGTGCTGATCGCCTTGCTCCCGGTGTCTCCCGCCTACTCGCAGCCGGTGTCCGTCGTTCAGGCGGCCATGCGTGACACCGCGGTCCAGGCAGCGATCGCGGCCGCCAGGCGGGACGAGCAGCACACCGTTGCGGATCAGATCCGCTTCTGCGAAGTGCCCGCGCCCCCGTTCCAGGAGCTGGCGCGGGCGCGGCTGCTCAGGCGCGAGTTCGCCGCGGCGGGACTGGCGAACGTCCGGATGGACCGTGTGGGCAACGTCCTCGGCGACCGGCCCGGTACTTCCTCGACCGGACCGCGCGTCGTCATCGCCTCTCATCTCGACACGGTGTTTCCCGAGAACACTGACGTCCGGGTCAGGCGCGAGGGCGCCGTGCTCCACGGTCCCGGCATCGGCGACAACTGCCGCGGTCTGGCCGTGATGATGCGCATCGTTCATGCGCTGAACGCCGCCGGCGTCAGGACTCCAGGGACGTTGACCTTCGTCGCGAATGTCGGAGAGGAAGGCCTTGGCGATCTGCGGGGTATCAAGGCGCTGTTCGACGAGACGCTGCCCGGGCGCATCGATCGCTTTGTGTCGATCGACGGCGCCGGCATGCATATCACGCACACGGCGGTCGGCAGCCGGCGCTATCGGGTGACCTTCAAAGGGCCCGGAGGCCATAGCTTCGGAGCGTTCGGGCTGCCGAACCCGATCCACGCCCAGGGCCGGGCCATTGCCGCTATCGGCGATCTACAGGTACCTCGTGATCCCAGGACCACCTTCAACGTCGGCCGGATAGGGGGCGGAACCTCCGTGAATGCGATCCCATCGGAGGCCTGGATGGAAGTGGACATGCGATCGTCGGACGCGGCTGCGCTCAACCGGCTGGTCCAGCAGGTGGACCAGGCCATCGATCGTGCAGTTCTCGAGGAGAACGTCCGGTGGAAGCGTCCCGGTGTCGTGACAGTCGAAAGGCAACTGGTCGGCGATCGGCCCGCCGGTTCGCTTCCCGTAAGCGCCCCGATCGTTCAGGTTGCGCGCGCGGTGGCGCAGGCGCTCAGCTTCCAGGCGCCTCTCGGCGAAGGATCCACCGACGCGAATATCGCCATCAGCCTGGGCATCCCCGCGATTGCGATAGGCGGAGGGGGGCGCGGGATGGACGTGCATGCCGTGGGCGAGTCTTTCGACACGACGAACGCCTGGCAGGGGACGGTGAACGCCCTCGTTCTTGCTGTCGCGCTCGCTCAACCGTAGCTCCCATCTAAGGGCCGGGCCCCTTCGCGACGATAATTCCCTTGTCATCTATGAATTGGGTTGGCTAGAATCGCGGCTGTCGTTACGTCACGATTACAATTTTCTCCGCAGGGAACCCTCAGTGACCAGGACACCAGCTCGGTGGGTAAGTTCTGTACTTGTTGGATGCCTGCTCGGCGCTGTTGCGCCGGGTGCCGTCGCCGCGCAGGACGTAGTCCGGTATAAGGTCGACGCCAGCGGCGAGCTGGTTCCGGACGTCAGAGCGGAAGCCGCGATCATCTACAACCCCAGGACGAACGAGGTCCTGTGGGAAGAGAATTCCCAGACACAGCGTTCCATCGCCAGTATCACCAAGGTGATGACCGCCGTCGTCGTGATGGACGGCCAGCCCGATTTGTCCAAGGTCGTGACCGTGTCACGGACCGACGTCTCCCGCGCCTCGACCACCTACCTGCGGTCGAACGACAAGGTCACCATTGGCGATTTGCTGCACCTGGCGTTGATCGCGTCCGACAACGCGGCGGCCCGGGCGCTTGCCCGGACTTCGCCGTACGGCTCCGAGGGATTTATCGCGAAGATGAACGCCAAGGCGGCTGAACTGGGTCTCGACAGCACGCACTACGCGGATCCTTCCGGCCTGCTGTCCACAAACGTTTCGTCGGCATTCGACATGGCGCGTCTGATCGCACACGCCTCGGCCAACCCCGAGATCGCGTCGATCATGCAGAAGCCGTCGCACACGGTGTCCACGCCGAGCCGGCGGATCACCTTTCGCAGCACCAATCACCTGCTCGGGCGGGAAGAGTTCGACGTAATGGCGGGGAAGACCGGCTTCATCTCGAAGGCGGGGTATTGCCTCGCGACACTGCTGCGGCTCCCGCAGACCGGTCAGGAAGTCGCGGTCGTCGTCCTCGGAGCGCGGTCGAACACGGGCCGGTTCAGCGAGACGCAGAACCTCTTCAACTGGCTGTCCGCCAAGGCCTCGACGATCTTCGCCACGACGAGCGCCAGGCTCCCGGAACAATAAGATGTAGCTATCCGCTATAGCCCTTCTGCATCGCTGCCGCGTCGAGCGGCAGCGTCGCAATCGAATCCACCGCCATCATGACCGGACGCGCCGCGTTGCGCGCGTCGTATGCTTTCAGGTATCTCCGGCAGACATCGCATCCGCTGACTCGATAGCGTCCATCTCGAGTCGCAGATCGGAAGAGC
>JBFWPD010000434.1:0-3874 GCA_050250175.1 Vicinamibacterales bacterium | reverse complement strand
CGGAGAACGGAAGTACGTCGGCAGCACGTCGCTCATCGTCTTCACGAACGCTGTCTCGAACTGAGAGGCGTCGAGCAGAGGCTGATCCGACCACATGGCCGGTGTGAAGTACTGCCGCTTGCGGATATCTGAGGGCGCCGGAATCGTCCAGATCGATCCGCCGGGCAGCAGCGCGATGTCCTTGAACAGGGTGCGGTTGTTGAACACCGTGCCGAAGGCGAGGAACTGCCCGAGTGATTCGCTGTCGAGCGTGCGCGACCCGGGACGCGTGCTGAGCAGCGCCTTGGCTTCCGACGCAAAGCTGAAGCAGTGCGGCGCCTCGTGGACATGAACGCGGTGCATACCGAAGCGGTCGTTGAACAGGGTCACCGTGCGGCTGCGCCGATCGATGAGCACGCCTGCGAACCACCCGTTCAGGTGCCTGATAAAGTCGTCGAACTCCTCGCCGTGCTCCTCCCTGAGATGCAGCAGCGACTGCGCGCTGTGGCCGGGAGAATGGCTGCCGTTTCCAGCGCGGTGATGATCGAAGTGCTCGCCGGCAAAGACCAGGATGCAATCGCCGTCCGCGGCAACGAGCGGATTGCTGGCGCCAGACGAGTGCGCGTGATCGATCCAGCCCACATAGCAGCCCTGCTCCGGGACCGCATAGGTGCCCCACACGTACGAGGTGTCGTGGAGCATCGTGCCGACCATTCGGGAGAGCGTCGCTCTGCCCGTGTTCGGATCCGGGTCGTCCGTTACGAAGCCGACGATTCCTGGCATTTTGAAGGAGCGGATTCGAGGACCGGCTGGAAGAAGGACACCGCATCGCGATTCGGCGGAGGCAGATCGGGCTTCGCGCCCCGGCCCGCGGTCCACATGAGGATGCTGGACACAGTGCGCGCCTTCGCCTGCCACGTGAGGTGCTCTTTCGCGTAGCCGAGCCCTCTCGCGCTGATTTCCTGAAGAAGGAGACGATCGCGCTCGAGACGGTCGAGCGCGTAATCGATTTCCGTGACGGCGTCGGCTTCGTTCGTCAGCCGGAACGCGAATCCGACGGCGGGGGTCACGATGTCCCCAGGCCCGCCAAACCTGGCGACGATGGGGACGACTCCCCTGGCGAGCGCCTCGAAGACCACGCCGCCGCCAAATTCCCGGAGGGATGGAAACACCAGCACATCAGCCTTACGCAGGCAGGCCAGCGTCTCCGGATGCGACAGCCACCCGCGAAACGAAATCGCACCAGCCACGCCCAGTGTCTCGGCGAGTCGTTCGAGCGCATTCCGCTCGGGACCGTCGCCCACGACGGTCAGGAGCGCGCGGCCCTCGCGCAGGAGACGTGCGGCGCCTCGAATCGCGAGATCGCACGCCTTGTACGGCACGAGGCGGCCGACAAACATCAGCCGCAGCGGACCCGCCTGCGGAGAGCGCGCGGCGCTTTCGATAGTCGAGTCTTCGATGCCGTTCTCCGGAACGAAGAACACCTTGTCGCGATACTCGTCGAACTCGTGCGCAGTGCATGACGAGCCCGCGATGATCGCGGCCGCCCGTCCGTAGGTCGAACGTGAGAACGGCAGGACGCGGTACACGTTCCGCAGACCCGACACCCACTCCTTCTGCCGCTCGACCTGGGGGAAGCCTGTCGGCCATGGCAGGCCGCCATTGACCGGCCCCACGACGAACGGTGTCCGTGTCTTTCGCAGGAGAAACGCAAAGGCGCTCGGCAGAACCGACGTGACCGGCAGCAGACGGATGACCACGTCGAATGCCCCGGCGGTGATTCGCGGGCGCAGCTGCCTCCAGGCGCACCATTCGAAGGCCACCGCGAAGGGATATGTGAAGGCGGTCAGGGCGTGGCTGCCGTAGTCGTACCTGAAGAGCCTCCGCAGACTCCACGCGTAGATCTTGTCGAGGGCCGGAACACGCACGCCCTCGATCTGCTCGAATGGCGCGCCTGCGCGCCGGACGGCGCGCTCGTTGTAGCCGCTGCGCACGGCCAGCGTGACGTCGTGACAGCGGGCCAGAGCAGCCGCCAGCTCATACCCGCCGAGCGCGGTACTGATCGAATCGGGATTGGCATCCGGAGCCAGCGCGAGAACGCGCAGTCTGCTCACTGGTACAACGTGGAGAGTTTCAGGGAACTGCCGGCGGCGGGTGCCGCCGGCGGTCCGGACTCAGGAGTTCCGGACCGCCGAAGGTGGCGAGGAACTGACGATCGAAGTAAGCCTAGTTCGCGATGATCCGCAGGTTCGTCGGCGCCGTCGGAGGCTTCGCGGTGGTCTGCGACGGAGGAGCGGCGCCGCTGACGAGCGGATGCGGGTACTTGTACGGCGTGTAGAACAGGGTCCACGAATTCACCGTGGAGCAGCGATACAGACGGCCGTCGGGTGAGTTGCCGTTGGTCGAGTCCCACTCCCCTTCGTCGGTTGCCCAGTACGCAACGCCGGGCGTGCACGTGACAGGACGCGATCCTCTCGGGCCGCGGCCCACCCCCGAGCGGCCGTCAAAGGCCGTCGACTGATCGTAGATGTCGCGGTCGCGTTGAATGACCGTGGCCTGGCCGTTGATGCTCGAGGCGTCGAGCGTGCCGTTCTTCGTGTTGTTCCATACGTAGATCGGCTCGAGCGCCTGATTCAGCTTGAACGGCGCGGGCGTATCGCCTGACACGAGCGCCCCGCGGCCGGCTCCTGGCTGATCGACGCACCGGTAGCCTCTCTCCGAACCGCGCGCGACCGTTCCAGGACCGCTGTTGCCATCCCAGGGATTGCTCCCATCGCACGAGCCCCAGACGAAGAACGTCCGCGTGTCGTACTGCCTGTAGTAGGTCAGGTCGAAGAACTTCGTGACGTACGCGCCATTGGTCGTGGTGACGACGTTATCGAAGATCATGTGGGTGCCGCCGCGGGACCCGGCAAACGAGGGAAAGACGAAGCTGCCGACGTTCGCCGTGAAGGTGTTCTGGTAGATCTCCGCGCTGCGCGCGCTGCGAGGACGGCCACCGGTCTCCGTGCCGTGATTCGCCCACGTGGCGTTGATGTAGCGATTCCGGCGGTACACGACGCGCTGTCCCATCCAGCCGTCGTTCGCGTACACCTGCCCCCGCGGATTGGTGAACGTGTTGTCCTCGACGAACATGAAGTCGGCAGAGCCGAAGGCGTTCGGCTGGGCCCAGGAGTTGTCGCCGTAGCCGCCAGTGTCGCCCCAGTTCGGATGATGAATCATCAGCCCCTGGCGGAAGTTGCCCGAGTCGAGCTGAAAGGTGTTGTGATCGACGACGCCTCGCATGAAGCCCTGGATCTTCAGGCCCACGCCCCGGGTCGGAATGAACTTGTTGTTGTCGATGCGAAGGTTCGGTGAGTTCCCGACGAACACGATGTGGCCGTCGTTGGCAGGATCCATCGAACCGGACCCGCCGTTGAAGGTGAACCCCGTGAGCCTCGCGAAACCTGCGGGCGATCCGCCTGTCGGCTTCGTGCTCCACCTGAGAAGGTGCGGCTTGCTCGACTGACCTGCGACATTGCCGTCCGTGATGATGGTGACGTCGACGCCCGCGCCGCGCAGCGTGATCGACTTGCTGATGGTCACCGTTCCAACCCACGTGCAGGAGCCACCGGGAATTACAACTGTGTCACCGTCACTGGCGGAATCGATTGCCTGCACGACACGGTCGCGCGCGCAACTCGATGCCTGGATGGTGGCACCCTCGGCGGAAGTACAGAAAAGCACTGACAATAAAGGAGAAAGTGGGAGTAGCCGTACAGACCTCATCAATAACCCCGAGCAATGCGCGTCAATGATGCGAGTGGACGTCCATGGTCCAGTGCAATCGACGTACCGATGTGCTTCGGTCTGAAGAGTCCGTCATCGCCAGGACAGGCCGCGGTTTCCAGCCGCC
>JBFWPD010000433.1:0-3877 GCA_050250175.1 Vicinamibacterales bacterium | reverse complement strand
CGCCGCACTGGACGCGTTCGCCCACGGCCAGAGCGCCTTCGGCGCGAAGCGCTCACGCGGGCTCGGCCGAGTCAGCACGGTCTGGGCCGCCTGGCGCTTCGACCTGGGATCCCCCGAGGGATGGCTCGCGTGGACGCTCTCAGACCACGAGCGGCCCTTCGCTGCGAATCCTGACCAGTCCTGCATCCGCGACGCACTCGAGCAGGTCGCACCCGAGGACGTCCGGCCGCTCGAGCTTCCCGGCGATCGGAGAGAAAGGGTCGTGATCGACGTGGACCTGACCCTCGCGCATGACATCCTCGTCCGCAGTCCCGGCACGGACCCCGGCGCACCCGACGCCTCACACCTGCACAGCGGTGGCACCGCGATCCTGCCGGGGACCAGCCTTGCAGGGGTGATGCGCACGCAAGCGCTGCGCATCGCCAAGCTGCTCCGCGACAACCACAACGACGCTGCCATCTGGATCGATCGCCTCTTCGGCCCACGCTTCGAGGGCCAGCGTCCCTCGGTCAAGCTGAGACCGCGAGCATCTCGGCTGCACATCGGCGAGGCTCGTCTCGAAGGAAGCCAGCCGCAACGACAGACCCGAGTGGCGATCGATCGCTTCACGGGAGGGGTGGTCGATACGGCCCTGTTTGACGAGCAGACGGAGGTCGATGCTCGCGCGACCGTTCGGCTGGAACTTTGGAATCCCAGGCCGGGCGAACTGGGAATCGTGCTCCTCGTCCTGAAAGATCTCCTTGACGGATCCCTGCCGGTCGGCGGCACGTCCAGCGTCGGGCGTGGCGTGCTTCGTGGCTCGGCCACCGTCACCTGGCACACGGGCGACGGGATGGCGCTGCGCTCAGCAACGATCCAGCCCGGATGCCAACCCAGCGGCGACGCGGCCGGGAAGATCCATGAAGTGATCCGCGCCTTCCACGAGGCCGACTCGCTGGTGCAGGCACCATCCCAGGCGGGCAGCGCGGCGGAGGGTTCGTCATGACTGCGGCCGAAGCGTCTCCCGTCCTTGCAGGTTGCGACCTGTCGATGCTCGATTACGCCGCGTGCCAGCGATACCTCGCGTGGCTGCTCGGCGAGAAGGAAGCCACCGAGCCGGAAGGTGCGACGGGACTGGTCTGGGCACTTGCCCATTCCGACGACGGCGTGACGTGGGGCCGCCACGACGCGTCGGCGAAGGTCTGGCGCCTCGGCAATCAAGCCGTGCCCGAGGTCTCGCCGCCGATCCGCCCCGAGGCACTGCAGGAGCTCCGGCTCTTCGGCGAGGCCGGCGAGGTCCTGATCTGGAGGACGGACGCGGACCTTCGAGGGCGGATGCTCCTCGACGCGGGTCCCGGGGCCGATCGGCCCAACGAGTCAGATTCCCTTCGCCCCTCGGACGAGTCACGCATTCTCCGCGGCGAGCATGTCGTCGAGCGGTCTGAGCACGGCTTCTCGCACGTAGGCGACCGGACGGGCGCCGAGCAGGTCCTTCCGCTCGAGGTCACGAAGGAGCAGCTTCGAGCCGCCCAGGTCCGCCTCGAAGTGCGCCACTACTACGAGTCGGACGCGGATACCGGCGCCGTCCGCATCGTGGCGACACGCCTCGTCAGGCTCACGGCGGGAGGCAGTCATGGCGCTTGAGAAGGGGATCCTCCGTGTGTCCAAGTCTGGTTCTGTGCAGATCGAGGTTCCCACCAAGAAGGGAGGAACCGCGAACCTGAGCCCCAGCCACGGCGAGATCTCGCAGAGCGTGCTCGATCGTCTCGCCGACCTTGCCGGCAAGGAGGTCGAGTTCGAGCGCGTGGAAGGTCAGCCGAAGAAGGTCCGGGAGGTTGGTGGATCCTTCGTCTCGCCACGCCGCGAGGCTCGCGAGGGTGACCGGGACCGAGGCCGGGCGGGTCGCGGCGGAGACTTCCAGCCCGGCCGCCAGCAAGGCCGTCAGGATCGGAGGGAGGAAATGCCTCGCCGTCAACCCGACTTCCACAACCCCTACAACTTCGTGCCGGCTCCGCCTCGGAACACCAGCGATCCGGACCTCGGCGATCATCGGCCCGTTGACCAGGATGCCTATCTCGCTGACCGCTACTCCGGCTGCATCCGCGTGCGGATGACGGCGAGGACGCCCCTGCTCGTGCCCGACACCGAGAACGCGCAGGAGAGCGCGAACGGGCACAAGACCTTCCCGCTGCGCGTCGACGCGAACGGCGAGCCGCTCATCCCTGCGTCAAGCGTTCGCGGGATGCTTCGCTCCGCCTACGAGGCCGTCACGAACTCGCGCTTCGGTCGGTTTTCTCGTGAGCAGCACGGCGATCGACTCGCCTTCCGCATGGACGCGCGCGAAGGGCTGCGGCTGATCCCGGCTCGCGTCGAGAACGGCCAGATCCGGCTGATGACAGGCACGTCGAGCGTGAGCCAGGATGGCAGCCTTAGACAGGGTGACCCGCAGTACGCGGCTTGGCTGGGGCGGTACTGGAACGGTCAGCTCGACAACCGCGCAACGCGCTATCGCAACGGCGACCTGCCGGCCCACGGCGACGTCGTCGACTGCTGGCTGGAACGCTTCCAGCATCACAGGTGGGACCGGGGGCAGAACAGGCATGTCCAGGACTTCCAGTTCTGGAAGGTGCGCTCCATCGTCCGCCACGGCGAGACGCTAGGGGCGGCTCCGGGGCCGAGCAATGCGCTACAGCAGCGAGATGGCCGCTCCTGGCATGAGCCGGCGGGCGAGTCCCTGAGGCAAGTGCACGGCTGGGTCTGCGTCACCAACGCCAACATCAACCGCAAGCACGACGAACGTATCTTTTTCCAGGACGTCGCTGGCGCGCCGGGGCCGTTCTCTGTGACCGACGCGCATCGCCACATGTGGCGCGAGCTGATCCAGAACTACCAGTCCATCCATCGGGACGATCTTCGCCGCCGCGATCGCAATGGGCAGGCATACGACGAGTACCTTGGCGCCGAACCCGGACGGACCGCCTGGTCACGCCACGTCTACACCGAGGCGGACCGGAATCTGACCGACGGCACGTTGTGTTACGTCCGCCTCAGCGCCGACCAGTCCGAAGCGGAGGCGCTCTTCCCGGTCATGATCGCCAGGGAGCTGTACTCCACCGCTCCCTTGGACTTGCTCGACGACTCACTCCGGCCCGCTGCTACCATCGATCAGCTCTCCCCCGCCGATCGGGTCTTCGGCTGGGTCAAGGTCGACGCGGACGCGGGATCGCGCTCGAGGGGCGAGCGCGTGGCGGCCCGAGGGCTCCTGCGCGTTGGCCCGGTCCGCTGCGAGTCGAGCACGACTGATGCAGTAGAGCAGTTCGCGGCTCCAGGCGTTCCGCTCGCCATCCTCTCGACACCAAAGCCCCAGCAGGGCCGCTTCTATGTCGCCCGGTCGCCGAATGGCGAGGCGCAGCGCGACGGTCTTTCCAAGCAGGACGCGGGCTTCTCTCCGGGCAAGGGGCTCCGGGGGCGCAAGGTGTATCCGCATCAGACGAGCCTGCCCGACGGCCACTGGAACGATCCGACCGCCGACCGGACGCAGCAGCCCAATGGCACGCCCGCCCATCATCAGGAGTATCGGCGCGCCCGCAAGAACGGCCAAGAGCAGCGCGACGATCAGAACCGCTCGATCCTCGGCTGGGTCAAGGCGGGCGCGCAGTTCAGCTTCGACCTCCAGGTGCAGAACCTCTCGGCGGTCGAACTCGGTGCGCTCCTCTGGCTCCTCGAACTCCCGGCAGACTGCTTCTTCCGGTTCGGTGGCGGCAAGCCACTCGGCTTCGGCAGCGTGCGGCTGGCGATCGAGTCCTGTGACCTGCGCACTGGGGGCGGGCTTCGTGGCCGCTATGGCGCATGGCACGAAGAGACGCCGCCGAGCGACCCTCGCACGAATGCGATGAAT
>JBFWPD010000432.1:0-3883 GCA_050250175.1 Vicinamibacterales bacterium | reverse complement strand
CGGGCTGGCGGAAGGCGACGGTACAACGCCGAGCGACAACGAGTGCGAGAGGAGCGCCGCGACCAGCTTGCAGCACTTGTCGTGGAGACGTGGCCCCGCTTCATGACGGATCGAGGCTGGCAATCGTGGGCCGCCCGACAACTGGGCGTGAGCCGGGCCTCCGTCTGCCGCGACGTGGACGCGATTATTCAGGCCGAATCCGGAGGCGGGCGACCGTTTCGGATCACCTTTCAGTTCATCCGCGCACTCATCCCGACAAGCCGAGAGGCCGCAGTGCTGAAGCGACTCGGCCTGACGAAGTAGCGATAGCGGAATGCCCCCTTCCCTCGACATGCGCTGCTCATTTCTGTACCCTGTTGATGTTCAAACGCGACCTTGCATCGTGTTGGGGGGACAGTGGGCAAGATCGGCGCAGCAGCGGCGTTGCTCTGCTTCCGAGATTTCAGAAGCCTGACTTCCGTACGTGCTGGACGGCGCCCCCACGAGGCACGCGCATCGTGATGACGGGGCCGCTCAGCGAAGCCGACATCTGCGACCAGCGCATCACGCCGGCGGTACAGGCGGCCGGCTGGGATCTGACGACGCAGGTCCGGCGCGAGGTCACGCTGTCCAAAGGCCGCATCATCGTGCGCGGCAAGCTGGTTACGCGAGGCAAGGCCAGGCGAGCCGATTACGTCCTCTACTACAAGCCCAATATCCCGCTCGCGGTGATCGAGGCGAAGGACGCCGCGCACAGTATCGGTGACGGGATGCAGCAAGGGCTGGAGTACGCCGCGACGCTCGGCGCACCGTTTGTCTTCTCGTCCAACGGCGACGGCTTCGTGTTCCATGATGGCACCGGAACCAGCACGCAGGTCGAGACGACCATCCCGCTCGCTGACCTACCAGGGCCAGAAGCGCTCTGGGCGAAATACCGCACCTGGAAGGGGCTGGACCCGACGCAGGAGGCCGTTGTCCTCCAGGACTATCACGACGATGCCAGCGGCAAAGAGCCACGCTACTACCAGACGGTCGCCATCAACCGGACCATCGAGGCGATTGCGAAGGGGCAAAACCGCATCCTGCTGGTGATGGCGACGGGTACGGGCAAGACGTACACGGCGTTTCAGATCATCTGGCGATTGTGGAAGTCCGGCCGGAAGAAGCGCATTTTGTTTCTGGCCGACCGCAATGTGCTGGTCGATCAAACGATGGTGAACGACTTCCGACCGTTCGGGCCGGCGATGGCGAAGCTCAGCAGCGGGAGCGGGACCATCGAGAAAGCGGACGGCACCCAGGCCGAGCTTGTGACCGCCATCGACAAGGCACACAAGATCGACACTTCCTATGAAGTGTACCTCGGGCTGTATCAGGCAATCACCGGCCCCAGCGAGAGCCAGAAGCTCTTCCGAAAATTCTCGCGGGGATTCTTCGACCTCATCGTCATTGATGAGTGCCACCGGGGCAGCGCGGCCGATGACTCGGCCTGGCGCGAGATCCTGGAGTACTTCTCCGGCGCCACGCAGATCGGCCTGACGGCCACGCCGAAGGAGACGAAGTACGCCTCGAACACGCACTACTTCGGGGAGCCGGTCTACAGCTACTCCCTGAAGCAGGGCATCCGCGATGGCTTCCTGGCCCCGTACAAGGTCGTCAAGGTGCATCTGGATGTCGATGTTGAGGGCTACCGACCGGAGCCGGGTGAGCGCGACGAAGACGGCGACATCGTGCCGGATCAGATCTACAACCAGAAGGACTTCGACAAGAAACTGGTGATCGATGAGCGGACCCGGCGGGTGGCACACTGGGTGTCTGAGTACCTGAAGCAGAGCGGTGACCGCCTCCAGAAGACCATCGTATTCTGCGTGGATACCGAGCACGCCGCCCGGATGCGCCAGGCGCTTATCAATGAGAACGCGGACATCGTGCTCAAGCAGCCGCGCTACGTGATGCGGATGACCGGCAACGATCCTGACGGTACGGCACAGCTTGGCAACTTCATCGATCCGGAGGCGCTGTATCCGACCATAGCCACCACCTCGCGGCTGCTCTCAACGGGCGTCGATGCACAGACCTGCCGGCTGATCGTCCTGGATCGCGAGGTCGGCTCGATGACCGAGTTCAAGCAGATCGTCGGGCGAGGGACGCGCGTCCACGAGGACACGAAGAAGTACTACTTCACGCTGATCGACTTCCGGAAGGCCAGCAATCACTTCGCGGACCCTGACTTCGACGGCGAGCCGGTCCAGATCTACGAGCCGGGCGAGGACGACCCGGTCACGCCGCCCGACGACGTACCGCCAGTCAGTGATGAGGATGACCCGATCCCTGATGAGCCGGGCAGCGATGAGACGATTGTCGATCAGCCGGCCGAGCAGCCCCTGCTCCCGATCAACTTGCCACGGATGCGGAAGATCAGGATCAAGGGCAAGGAAGTGACGGTCCTGGCGGAGCGCGTCGAGTACCTGGACGAGCACGGCCGGCTGGTCACCGAGAGCCTGCGGGACTACTCGAAGAAGGCGATCCAGCGGCACTTTGTCAGCCTGGATCAGTTCCTCACCCGCTGGCAGGGTTCGGACCGCAAGCAGGCCATCGTGGATGAGCTTGCCGAGGAGGGGCTGCTGCTGGAGCCGCTCGCCGAGGAGCTGGGGAAGGATCTGGACCCGTTTGACCTGATCTGCCACGTCGCGTTCGATCAGCCACCGCTGACGCGCCGGGACCGGGCCGAGAACGTCCGCAAGCGCGACATCTTTACGAAGTACGGTCCGCAGGCGCGCGCCGTCCTGGAAGCGCTGCTCGACAAGTACCAGGACGAGGGTATCATCGGCCTCAACGACCCGAAGATCCTGAAAATCCCGCCGATTGACCATCTCGGGACACCGGTGCAACTGGTTAAGGAGTTCGGCGGGAAGTTGGGCTTCGAGCAGGCTGTGCGCGAACTTCAATCTGCCCTGTACGAGGGGGTCGCCTGAGCAATGTCTGTCCGCAACACCGTGAAGTCGATTCAGGACATCATGCGCCAGGACGTGGGCGTCGATGGCGACGCGCAGCGCATCTCGCAACTGTGCTGGATGTTCTTCCTCAAGATCATTGACGACCAGGATCAGGAGCTAGAACTGCTCCGCGACAACTACCGCTCGCCGATTCCCGAGGCGCTCCAGTGGCGCGCCTGGGCTGCCAATCCCGAGGGCATGACCGGCGATGAGTTGCTCGGCTTCATCAACACGCAACTCTTTCCTCAGCTCAAAGCGCTGCCGGTCGCCGGGCAGGGTGACCGGCGCCGGGTGGTTCGGAGCGTCTTCGAGGACGCCTAAAACTACATGAAGTCCGGCCATCTGCTGCGCCAGGTCGTCAATCGGATCACCGAGGTTGACTTCAACAACCTGGCCGAGCGGCAGCACTTTGGGGACATCTACGAGCAGATCCTGGCCGATCTCCAGAGCGCCGGCAATGCGGGCGAATACTACACGCCGCGCGCCGTGACCGCGTTCATGGTGGACCGGGTGGACCCGAAGCCGGGTGAGTTGCTTTTCGATCCAGCCTGCGGGACTGGCGGATTTCTGACCTGCGCGCTGCGCCACATGCGCGACCGCTACGTGAAGCGTCCGGAAGACGAGCAGACGATGCAGGGCGCCCTCCGAGCGGTGGAGAAGAAGCAGCTTCCGCACATGCTGTGCGTGACCAATATGCTGCTACACGGGGTGGAAGATCCGAGCTTCGTGCG
This sequence comes from Vicinamibacterales bacterium, assembly GCA_050250175.1. GTDB lineage: Bacteria > Acidobacteriota > Vicinamibacteria > Vicinamibacterales > CAVVIG01 > JBFWPD01. The sequence goes on along the minus strand of JBFWPD010000432.1, from coordinate 180 downwards.
CCACGACAACACGCTGGCGCGGCCGTTCGTGAGCTGGGGCCAGAGCGACCGCATGGACATCGTGCTCACCAACCCGCCGTTCGGTGGCCGTGAAGAGGACGGCATCGAGAACAACTTCCCGCCACACTTCCGGACGAGGGAGACAGCCGACCTGTTCCTGGCGCTCATCATTCGGCTGCT
>JBFWPD010000431.1:0-3889 GCA_050250175.1 Vicinamibacterales bacterium | reverse complement strand
ACGAAGCGTTGGCGTTGACCAGCAGCCAGTCGCCCGCTGGCGCATGCCCCGACAGGACGGCGTTCGCGACGTTGAAGGTTGCAAGATCCACGAGCCCCGCCTGCGCCCCGGCGGCCATGCAGGCATGCTCGTACTCCTCGACGATCTCCCGGCGCGCGATCGACACGACGTAGTCCCGGCTCTCACCGCGTGATGCGCCTGCCGTCCAGGACACCTGCGCTTCGTCGATGGAGAATGGCGCGGACTTGCGGATCTGAAAACGAATCAGCCGGTCGAGGTCTTCATCACGTGCAGGCGCCTGATCGAAGTGCAGCACCGAGACCTTGGCGATGGGATCCGACACCACGAGCCCGACGCGCCCGGGCCGGCCAAGACGCTCCAGCACCTGGCTGAGCGCGGTCTTCAGCGCTCCCGCGTCGTGTAGGTTGCGCTGCATCAGCGACGGCACGACAGCCCCCGCGGGAAGCGGCTCGACCGCATGGCTGCTGACAACCGACCGTCCGCCGCGCACCGTGATGCTCGCGCCGACGACGCGGTCGGGAGCGATTTCGATGGCTGCGCCCGGAGGGCGCGCCGTGCGAAGAAGGTAGCTGACGGCGCTCATTCGACGAAGGTCACCTTGTTGATCTCGCGAAGCGTCGTCTGCCCGTCGATTACCCGTTCGACGGCGGACTCGCGAAGGAACCGCATGCCCTCGTCGCGCGCGGCCTTCTTGATCTCCGACGTCGGCCGCTTGTCGAGAATCATCTCGCGGATGCGATCGGACAGGTCGAGCAGCTCGCAGATCGCAAAGCGGCCCTTGTAGCCGGTGCCGTTGCATTCGATGCAGCCGACACCTTCGTAGAAGATCTGGCTGTCGGTCAGTGACGGGTCGAGTCCTGATTCTTCGAGCAGCGCCTTCGAGACGGCCGTCGGCCGCCGGCAGTGCGCGCAGATGCTCCGGACGAGCCGCTGCGCAAGGACGCAGTTCAACGCCGAGACGAACTGATACGCCTCCACGCCCATGTTCAGAAAGCGGCCGAGGACGTCGAGGACGTTGTTCGCGTGGACCGTCGTGAACACGAGGTGGCCCGTCAGCGCCGAGTTGATGGCAATCTGCGCGGTCTCGTTGTCGCGTATCTCTCCGACCATGATCTTGTCGGGGTCGTGCCGCAGGATCGATCGGAGGCCGCGCGCGAACGTCAGTCCCTTCTTCTCGTTGATGGGAATCTGCGTGATCCCCTTCAGCTGGTACTCGATCGGATCCTCGATCGTGATGATCTTGTCTTCGATCGACTTGATCTCCGACAGCGCGGCATAGAGCGTCGTCGTCTTGCCGCTGCCTGTCGGTCCCGTGACCAGCACCATGCCGTACGGCTCGGCAATGTACTTCCTGAAGCGTTTGAGCTCGGCCTCGGGGAATCCCAGGATGTCGAGCGTCAGCTCCGTGAACTGTTCGCTGATCGATTCCTTGTCGAGGATGCGGATGACGGCATCCTCGCCGTGCACGCTCGGCATGACCGACACACGGAAGTCGATCGTCTTGCCCGGCATGCGCAGCTTGAAGCGCCCGTCCTGCGGCACGCGCTTCTCGGCGATGTCGAGCTCAGCCATCACCTTGATGCGCGAGATGATCGCGCTGTGGAACGACTTCGCAATCGGCCGCATGGCCGGCTGCAGCACGCCGTCGATCCGGTACTTCACATGGACCGCATCGTCCTGCGTCTCGATGTGGATGTCGCTCGCCCGGCGCTGGATCGCGGTGTAGATCGTCGAGTCCACCAGACGGATGATCGGACTGATGTCGCTCGTCAGCCGTTCGACGGTCAGGCTGTCGTCGCCGGTCTCTTCGTCCTTCAGCAGCTGGAGCTGGAAGCCTTCGGTGGCTTCCTCGAGCACGCGCTGTGAGCTCTCGCTCTTCTTGAGGATCGCAGCGATCGCGAACCGGGGACCGACCGACACCCGGAGCGGTGTGGACAGCTGCACGGCGAGCTCGTCGAGCGTCGGCAGGTCCGAGGGATCCGACACGACGATCGAAAGCGCCTTGCCTTCCCGCCTGACGGGCACGAAGCCGTACCTGAGCATCAGATCGGCCGGAATCGACCGGAAGAGGTCCTGATCGATCCGGAAGGTCTCCATGTCCACGAAATCGAGGTGATAGCGCTCGGCCAACCGGCGCGCGCGCTCGATCTCGGCGCGGCGTTCGTCCGCGCCAATGTCAGGGATGTCGGCGTGCAACTCGGCAGGCTGAATGTCCTGAGGGCTCATCGGTCAGGCCAGCACGGAGCTCAATTGGAAAAGAGGCAGATAAAGCGCGAGAAGCAACGCGGCAATGACAATGCCCATGATGACCAGCAGTGTCGGTTCCACAAGCGTGATGAACCGGTCCATCGTCGTCGCAACGTCCTCGTCGAAGAAGTCGGCGACTGCGGTGAGCATGTCCTGCAGCGCGCCGGTGGACTCTCCGACTTCAGCCATCTTGACCGCGACTTCCGGGAACGCGTGGCGCGCCTCGAGCGCTGAAGCGAAGGAGGCGCCTTCGCGGACCCTCACTGCCACCGTGGCCAGCTGTCCAGCCAGGAATCGGTTGCCGACAGACTTGGACGTGATCTCGAGGGCGTTGACGAGCGGCAGTCCCCCTCCGAGCAGCGTGGCGAGCGTGCGCGCCATCTGCGAGGTCGCGAATTTCCTGGCGACGTCGCCGAGCATCGGCACTCCGAGTATCGCGTGATCGAAGCGCGCCTTCTGCCCCGGCATCCTGATCCAGTACACGAAGGCCACAATCGTCGCCGCGAGCCCGAGAGTCAGCAGCAGGAACCGGCTGCGAACGAACGTCGAAATGCCGACGATGACCTGCGTGAGCGGCGGCAGCTCCTCGTCGAACGTCGCGTAGAAGTCCGTGAACGCAGGCACGACGTTCAGCACGATGATCGCGACGAGCGCCAGGGCGAGCGCGATCAGAATGGCCGGGTAGACCAGTGCGGAGACTGTCTTCCGCTTCACGCGGGAGATGATCTTCGTGTAGTCGACAAACCGGCGCAGCACGCCGTCGAGATTGCCGCTGCGCTCTCCCGCCAGCAGCGACGCGGTGTACACGGAAGGCAGGAGGTCGCCGTGAACCGCAAATGCCTCCGAGAGCGCCGATCCTGCGCGGACACGCTCGTGCACATCGTCGAGAACCCGCCGGAAGACCGGTGTGTCGACGCGTTTCTTGAGGAGGTCCAGCGACTGGACGAGGGGCATCCCTGCCTTCAGCAGCGTGGCCAGCTCCTGGTTGAAGATGAGGAACTCCGACGTGGGAATGCTCGATCGTCGCGGAAGGCGCAGTGAAAGATTCGACGCGAAGCTCGCGGGCCGCAACGCGAGCACGCAGAACCCCCGGGCCTCGAGGTCGTGCCTCAACCGCGTTTCACTGTCCGCTGTGTACACGCCCTCCGAGATCTGACCGTTCGGCAACGCGAGGCGGCAGCGGAACTCCATGCGTCAGGCAGCCCTGCCTGGCGGACACACATCGGGTGCTCGGCCGTAACAAACTGTCCGCGTTGACATTAGAGCCTCGGGAATTATACCAACATCGCTCTCCCCTCCCGGACGGCGTAATCAAGGTTGCACGCATGTCACATGGGCCCGCCCTGGGCGGCTCCGCGGCCGCCCGTGGAGACGCTGCCCTCTTCGAGCTGGGGGCCGGCCGCCTGGGTGACGGTTCGTGGCGGAAGCGGTTCGGCCCGGTACAGGTCCGCCGTCATGCGTGCCGCGGAGACGGCGAGCACCGTCAGCAGTCCTGCCGCGGCGACGCCGAAGCACACGTCGAACAGCAGGAACTGGCCGAGCCCGAACAGGCTGACCGTCGGTTTGACGTAGAGCACCATCGTGCCGATCGAGAGCAGGATCCTCAGTTCCGTTGGTCCAA
>JBFWPD010000430.1:0-3893 GCA_050250175.1 Vicinamibacterales bacterium | reverse complement strand
GAGCTTCGGCTGCTTCGTGAGCGTCGGCGCGAGCTCGTGCGCGAGCTCGGCACGCTGCGAGCCGAGGCGACGCTCACACGGGCCGACCGCGCGTCGAACGCCATCGATGAGCTCGTGAACCGCACCGATCGTCTCCTCGATCGGGTGACGCGCCGGACGAACGACGACTCAACGTGACAGCCGGGAGCCGACAGGAGGCGCTGCCGACGCCGCCTCGGTTAGGTCTGTTGCCGATCGCGATGGCACACCGCAAGGAGCGCTGGTTGCCGGAACCGTGTGTCCTCCCTCAGCGCGTCCGCTCCACGAAGGCGTCCCGTGCGTGGTGAGCGAGTGATGAAAGTTCGAGCGACGCCGCCTTGACGCCTGTGCGCTCGCGAGTGTCGAGCTTGCGGTCCAGCGCGGCGGACGGAGCCCGATGGATTCGCCCATCGCGCAATTGAATCCTATACACTTCGCTCACGTCGGCAATGCATCGAACAGAGGAGTGACCATGCATCGGTCTAGATCAGTCGCTGCCTCCCTCGTCGTTCTCATGGCACTCTGTGTCGGGGCCTGCGCAACCCCGGAGCCGGCGGGCACACTGCCAGCGGCAACCGCTGCGCTTGGCGCCGCTGACCTGAAATCGATCGCGTACACGGGAACCGGCAAGTGGTTCCAATTCGGCCAGGCGCCGAATCCGACGCTGCCGTGGCCGGAGTTCAACGTGACCACCTTCACCGCGAGCGTCAATTACGATGCGCCCGCCGCGCGCGTGCAGATGGAACGCATCCAGGTCGTCGAGCCCGGTCGCGCCCGTCCGGCACCCGTTCAACAGCGTCAAGTGCAGATCGTGAACGGCACCCATGCATGGAACCTGGTCGCGCCGCCCGGTTCCGCTCCTGACGCGGCGTCCGCGCCTCAGCCGCAGCCCGCGGCCGTCGAGGAGCGCATCTCCGAGATTTGGACCACGCCGCATGGATTCCTCAAGGCAGCGGCCTCGAACAATGCGACGTCCCAGCCCTCCGATGGCGGCTCGGAGATTACGTTCACGATGGCCGGGAATCACAAGTACGTCGGCCGGCTCAACGCACAGAACCAGGTCGAGCGCGTGCAGACCTGGATCGACAACCCAGTGCTCGGCGACACATCGGTTGACATCGCTTACTCGGATTATCGAGACTTCAACGGCGTGCTGTTCCCGTCGAGGATTGTCCGCAGTCAAGGCGGGCATCCGGTGCTCGACATCACCGTCTCTGCGGTGACCAAGAATCCGGCGGTCGATCTGCCGGTACCGGACCAGGTGCGCAGCTACATGCCGCCGTCAGTGACCGTCACTGCCGAAAAGCTCGCGGATGGTGTCTACTACCTGAGAGGCGGCAGCCATCACAGCGTCGCTATCGACCAGCGCGATCACATCGTCGTGGTCGAGGGTCCGCAGGACGAGTCGCGATCGACGGCAGTCATCGCGAAGGTCAAGGAGGTGCTCCCCAACAAGCCGATCAGGTACCTCGTCAACACGCATGCGCACTTCGACCACTCCGGCGGCGTTCGGACCTACGTAGCCGAAGGCGCGACAGTGGTGACGCATGAAATGAACATGCCGTACTACACAAGAGCGTGGGCGGCACCGCGGACCCTCAATCCGGACAGGCTGTCACAGGCGAACAAGACCGCCACATTCGAAACGTTCTCGGACAAGCACGTGCTGACCGACGGCAGGCGCTCGATTGAGATCTATTCGATTGCCGGCAACGGCCATAACGATGCGTTTGCGATGGTGTATCTCCCCGCGGAGAAGATTCTGATGGAGGTGGATGCGTGGGCGCCGGCCGCCGCCAACACGCCGCCGCCGTCGCCGCCGAGTCCGTTCGCCGTCAACCTGTACGAGAACATTCAGCGCCTCAAGCTGGACGTGCGGCAGATTGCAGCGCTCCACGGCCCCCGCGTAGCCACGCTCGACGAGCTGAAGGCCGCGATTGGCCAGAGCCCGCCGAGGCCGACGAACTAGAGGAGCCGGCACGCCGCGATCGTTCTCAGGTGCATCGCAGATACGTCGCCCACGGCGCCGCGGCCGCTCACCACACCTGGAGGCTGGAACCGTCATCCCCATACGCGCGTGGCACCGCGACCGCCCGACCGGGATCGCAGGAAGGACTCAGCGCCTGCGGAGCTTGTCCTGCCACTTCAACGACCGCGCGACCAGCTTACCCTGGCGCCTCCGTTTGGCGCGTGCGCTGCCGCCGTGGCGGTCGCGCAGGTACTGCTCTTCACGCCGGAGCTTTCGGTAACTCTCGAGGCGATCTCCGGCCAGCGCGCCCTCGTCCAGCGCTGCCAGCACCGCGCACCCAGGCTCGCGCTCGTGCGAGCAGTCGCGGAACCGACAACCGACGCCCAGCGCCTCGACGTCGGCGAACACACTCCGCACGCCATCCTCGGCATCCAAGAGCTGTAGTTCGCGCATGCCTGGCGTGTCGATCAAGAGGCCGCCGCCGCGCAGGCAGCACAGCTGTCGCGCTGTCGTCCGATGCCGGCCGCGGGCGTCGCTCCCGCGGATCTCCGCCACGTCCTGCAGATCCGCGCCGACCAGCGCGTTGACGAGCGTCGACTTACCGACGCCAGACGACCCGAGCAACGCGGTCGTGATTCCTTCCTTCTGAATCGCCGACCGGAGCACGTCCAGACCATCGCCGCGGAGCGCGCTTGCCACCACGATTGGGACGCCTTGCGCCACGGCCGCCATCTCGGCGTGCCACGCCTCATGGCCGCTGTGAGCCAGGTCGGCCTTGTTGACGACGATGATCGGGTTCGCGCCGCTCTGCCACGCGAGGGCGAGGTAACGTTCAATGCGGCGCACGTTGAAATCGCGATTGCACGAGGTCACGAGCAGCACGGTGTCGACGTTCGCCGCGATGACCTGCTGTTCGGCCAAGCGCCCGGCCGCGCCGCGCGTGAACGCCGAGCGCCGATCCAGCCGCCGCTGAATGGTGGCGGTCCCTTGGCCCGGTCGTCGAACAGCGAGCACCCAGTCGCCAACGGTGGGCACATCGGCAGGCGTGAGCGCCGCGTATCGGAGACGCCCCGCGAGCTCGCCGTGCCACTCCGCGTCAGCCGTCGCCAGGCGGTAATGCACGCGCGATTCCCAGACGACGCGCGCGGGCGTGCAGCGGGCACGCTCATCATCGGTCACTTGCCGGTCGAAATACGGACCCCAGCCCAGATCGTGGAGTGAAGGCACAGTCCTCTCCTCTCGCGAGCGCTCGTCAGCGCGCACACCACCAGTGTTCAGATGTGAAAGGAATCAGCGAGGGTGAAGGAAGGAATGCGTGGCGGCCGAACGACGAGCCGAGCTAGCGAACCGCGACGACCTTCCTTCCGGACCGGACCGTCATAGGCAACTCCGCCGTCGATTCTACCACCGGCGATCGCGTCAAAATCGACGGCGTGAATCGCGCGGGGCCAGGGTCCGTCACGGTTCCGTCCAGCGTGTTGGCCTTGGCCCTTTATGAGCGGCCCGGACTGAGGCATTGGTGACAAGCAGATTCGAGTGCTGCGTGGACGATCACCGGGTCGTGCGCGAGAGCACCGAGGCGGCGTTTTCGCACGAGAGCGACATGACCGTCGTCGCCTCGCTGTTCACGGGCGGCGCGGGCGACGCAAGTCCACTACAGCTACGATTGGAACAACAAGAGTCCATATCATCGGACGGGCAATGCCACGACGGATTTCGCGGAGAGCCGCGGGCACCGTGCGCCCTGCAATTGTTTGCGCCGGGCTTGAGGACGTCTCTCGTCATCTCGACCGGGGCTGCGGTGCAGGAGCCTCCGCTGACGCGGCGGAGTCTGGGGCTGAATTCCCGGTGCGGATGGAACAAGTCAGCGCGCGCGCCGGTAGTGCATGGCGACCGCGCCGCTGCG
>JBFWPD010000429.1:0-3897 GCA_050250175.1 Vicinamibacterales bacterium | reverse complement strand
CTTTAGTTCGAAATCCATCTGACGGGAACGCGCGCCTCCCCTGCCACGGGCAATGCGTCGCGTCCCGCGGACGGTTTTTCACCGGGCCTCCCCTCCACGGAGAGGCGTCGCCCCACCACGAGCCGCTGGACATCGCTGACCGGCGTCGCCGCAGGTCCGTTCCCCGCGCTCGCCTGAACCCAGCACCATCTTCGCGAGCTGTCCGGCTTTCGACTCGCCCCGCCGTGGAGCACAAAAAAAATCGCCGCGCCCTCCAGCGCGGCGATTTCCCGGCTCTCCCTCGTTGGAGAAAGCTCTACTCTCCCCCTCCTCTACCTGCCGCTCGTGCAGTTACAGCCAGTACACCAGCACGAACAGCATCAACCATACGACGTCCACGAAGTGCCAGTACCACGAGACGGCCTCGAAGCCGAAGTGGTGCTCCGGCTTGAAATGACCTGCCAGGCACCGGAACAGGATCACGATCAGCATGATCGTACCGACGGTGACGTGGAAACCATGGAAGCCCGTGAGCATGTAGAACGTGGCGCCGTAGGCTCCCATGGAGAGCGTGAGATTCAGCTCGTGGAAGGCGTGACTGTACTCGTAGATCTGAAGGCTGAGGAACGCGATGCCAAGGGCGATCGTGAGAAACAGTCCGAAATTCAACTGTCCGCGATTGTTGTTCTTCAGCCCCCAGTGTGCCCAGGTCAGGGTCGCCCCCGAAGTCAGCAGCAGAAGCGTGTTGATCGCCGGGATACCCCATGCGCCCATGGGCGTGAACGTCTCCTCGATCCCGGGCCCCGATACCGGCCATCCCGCCTTGAAGCTCGGCCAGAGATACTCGCCCGTCGCCCCTTCGCTCAGGCCCGGCACGGACAAGGCCCGCATGTAGAACAGCGCGCCGAAGAACGCAGCGAAGAACATGACCTCGGAGAAAATGAACCAGCTCATGCTCCAGCGGAAGGAAATGTCGACTTGCGGGCTGTACGCGCCGGACTCGCTTTCCCGGGAAACCGTGCCGAACCAGCCGAACATCATCCACGCGAGGATGAGGAAACCGATCAGCTGCATCCACGGACCGGCGCCAAGGTCGTTCATCGTGAACGCCGCGCCGAACCCCAGGAATCCCAGTGCAACGGAACCGACGATGGGCCAGTGCGATGGACTGGGAATGTAGTAATGATGAGCGGCTTGCATCGATAACTCCCCTTATTGGCTGTATCTGTATTGCGTGCGGTTGCTACACCGGCCCCGGTTTCTGCTTGGCCGCGGAAGACGGTGCCGACGGACCCTCCACACGGAAGAACGTGTACGACAGCGTGATCGTGCTCACCTCTGTCGGAAGATCCGGGTGAATGATGAAGACAACTGGCATCTTGCGCACTTCGTGCGGCTGAAGAACCTGGGTGGAGAAACAGAAGCAGTCGAGCTTGCGGAAATAGCGTCCGGCAACCTGAGGCCCGTAGGACGGAATTGCCTGCCCCCTGACGGGCTCGTCCGAATCATTGCGCACCTCGTACTCGACCTGAACGATCTGCCCCGGATGCACCTTGACACTCGTTTCGGTGGGATGGAACTGCCACGGCAGTTCGTTACGGGTGTTCGCGTCGAATTCGAGCGTCAGCGTACGTGACGTGTCGACCTGCGTGTTCGCGACCTGGTCGGCGTTCTGGATGTTGTTCAGACCCACGACATCGCAGATCTTGTAATAGAACGGCACGAGCGCGAAACCGAAACCGAACATCGCGACCGCGACCACGGCGAGCTTGCGGAGAGTCTTGACGTTCTCGCTCATGTCGGCCAGAGGAAGCGGCGCACGATGATCCCGAAGAAGAACAGGGCAACGACAGTGAGCAGCACGACCAGGGTCCTGGCCTTGCCTGCTTTGTGAACGTTGCCCGGTCCACTCATGTCAGTCTCGAACTCCGAACGGACTCACTTCACGACCGGAGGCGTCTCGAAGCTGTGGTAAGGCGCGGGCGATGGCAGCGTCCACTCGAGGCTGTCGGCGCCTTCCCAGGGCTTGGCGGGTGCTTTCTCGCCGCCCTTGATGCACTTGACGACCACGTACAGGAAGATGAGCTGGGAAAGCCCGAAACCGAATGCCCCGATGGACGCGATCATGTTGAAGTCCGCGAACTGCGTGGCGTAGTCCGGAACCCGGCGCGGCATCCCCGCAAGCCCGAGGAAGTGCATCACGAAGAACGTCACGTTGAAGAAGATGATCGACGCCCAGAAATGCAGCTTGCCGAGTTTCTCGTCGTACATGTGACCAGTCCACTTCGGCAACCAGAAGTACACGCCGGAGAACAGCGCGAAGAGCGATCCGGCGACGAGCACGTAATGGAAGTGGGCCACCACGTAGTAGGTGTCCTGGATCTGGATGTCGATCGGCGTGATCGCGCAGACGAGACCGGTGAACCCGCCCATCGTGAACACGAACAGGAAACCGACGCTGAAGAGCATCGGGGTCTCGAACGTCATCGAGCCCTTCCACATGGTCGCGACCCAGTTGAACACCTTCACGCCCGTGGGCACGGCGATCAGCATCGTCGCGTACATGAAGAAGAGCTGACCCGCCGCCGGCATGCCGGTGACGAACATGTGGTGAGCCCACACGATGAACGACAGGATGGCAATGGATGCCGTGGCATAGACCATCGAGGTGTAACCGAAGAGCGGCTTGCGGGCAAACGCCGGAATCACCTGCGACACGATCCCGAATGCCGGCAGGATCATGATGTAGACCTCGGGGTGGCCGAAGAACCAGAACACGTGCTGGTAAAGGACGGGGTCACCACCGCCGGCGGCATTGAAGAAATGCGTGTCGAAATGGCGATCCGTGAGCAGCATCGTCACGGCACCCGCCAGCACCGGCATCACCGCGATGAGGAGGTAGGCGGTGATCAGCCAGGTCCACACGAACATCGGCATCTTCATGAGCGTCATGCCGGGCGCACGCATGTTCAGGATGGTCGTGATGATGTTGATCGACCCCATGATCGACGAAGCGCCCATGATGTGGACCGCGAAGATCGCGAGATCCATCCCCATGCCCTGCTGGATGGAGAGCGGAGCGTAGAGCGTCCAGCCCGCACCGGTCGCGCCGCCAGGCACGAAGAACGACACCACCAGCAGCGCGGCCGCCGGGGGCAGCAGCCAGAAGCTGAAGTTGTTCATCCGGGCGAAAGCCATGTCGCTCGCCCCGATCATCATCGGAATCTGCCAGTTCGCGAAACCGACGAATGCCGGCATGATCGCTCCGAACACCATGATGAGACCGTGCATGGTGGTCAGCTGGTTGAAGAACTCCGGACGCCACAGTTGCATCCCGGGCTGGAACAGTTCGGCGCGGATGCCGAGGGCCAGGACGCCGCCGGTGAGCAGCATCATGAAGCTGAACCACAGGTACAGCGTGCCGATGTCCTTGTGGTTCGTCGTCGTGAGCCAACGCATCAAGCCCGACGGATGATGATGCTCGTGGTCGTGCGCGTGGTCGTGTCCGTGAACGGCTTCCATCCTCGCTCTCCTGCTGGATTTCCCTGAATTCGATTGTAGTGAGGCTACGTCCGTTTACTTGGACTCACCAACCATGTAGTCGACCGCAGCGATGACTGCCTCGTCGGACAGGGCCGGGTTGCCGCCTTTCGGAGGCATCGCCCTGATCCCCTTGATCGCGTGCTCGTGCAGCGTGGCCGCCCCCTGGGCGACACGCGCTTCCCACGCCGCCTTGTCGCCGACCTTCGGCGCCCCTGCGATCCCTGCAGCGTGGCAGGCCGCACATAGGCCATCGTAGGTGGCCTTGCCGTCCGCCGGACCGGCGGCGGCCGCAGGCTCGGCGGCAGCGGGCGCCGCGGCGGCAACCTGGACGGGCGCCGCGTCGGCGGTCGCCGCAGGGGCCTCGCTCTTGTGCTG
>JBFWPD010000428.1:0-3907 GCA_050250175.1 Vicinamibacterales bacterium | reverse complement strand
GCTGGAATCGGCGCCGGGCTGGCTGCCGCCGAGGCACTCGCACGATCGCGGCGCGGGCTGGCGCTGATTGTCTGCGGCGCCGTGGCGGGCGGCCTGGCGGCGGGACTCGCAGACGTGATGCTTCGGGCGCTGCTCGATGGCCTTATCGGACTCCGGAATCTCCCGGGCAACGGGTTCGTCGAGGGAACGGTAATCGGCGGGTCGGCCGGGGCCGGATACGCGGTCGCAACTCGCCAGCCGCCGGGAGGCGGCTTCGCTGCCCCGGCAGGGCGCCGCCGGTTCACGGCGGCCGCCATCGTCGCACTCTTCACCGCCGCTGGCGCTGCGGGCCTGGCGCTGTCTGGCGGCCTGCTGATCGGCGGAATGGTCAACGAGATTGCCCGTCTCTCTCCCGATGCGAACCTCGCGCTTGCGCCGCTCGGCCGCCTGATAGGCGAGCCAGAGTTCGGCCCTGTCACACGTGTCCTGCTGAGCGCCTTCGAAGGTGCCGCCTTCGGTCTCGGACTGTGCTGGGGACTCACCAGCCGGCCGCGACTGTCCATCTGACCCGGTCGACGGACAAATCACGATTCGCTCATCAAACGCTCACAGCGTCCTGAAGACGCGAGGAGCGGCCCCGGGCAATCCTCCTCCCTCGAAGGCCCCCTTCCACCAGCCTTCAGGAGGACGCCGTGACCGTCGGACGACTTGTCGCTATCGCGTTGATCTTCGTGGGAACTTCACTTGCCTGGGCCGGCCTGGGGTCGTCGTTGCTCGTGCGATCCGGCGGGTTCGACGGCCGGCTGGAAGAAGAGGTCGAGTTGCTGTGGGGACGCCCGCATCGCCAGGTGGCTCCCACCGGCTGGATACTCCGCCCGGGCGATGAGACCGAGACCACCGAGATTCCAGGTGCGGAGGGCCGGGTCACCCGGCAGCAGGTGACCAGGACGGTTCTGCGAGACATCCCCATTCCCCTCGAGCAGACTCGCGCGACCGTCGATCTCGACCTGGAACAGCGCCAGCGCGGGTTGCTCTGGTACCCAACCTACACGGTGGCCTTCGACGGCGTTTACCGGTTCAGCAACCCCGACGCCGAGGCCAGGGTACTGCGCGTTCGCTTCCCGGTGCCTGCCGCTGACGCGCTCCTCGACGACTTCGTCTTCTCGCTCGACGGCCGGCAGGTAACCCCTTCGACCGATGCGTCGCGGGAAATCGTCGCCGAGACCACGGCGGCGCCGAACAGCACGGTCACGCTGACCGTTCGCTACACGTCGCGAGGCATGCGGCGATGGATCTACGCGTTCGCCGACACGGGCGTCACGCAGGTGCAGGCGTTCGACCTGACGATGCGGACCAACTTCGACAACGTGGACTTTCCACCCGGGACCGTCTCCCCCGACGCGATGGCTCCCCGTGAAGAGGGTCGCGAACTGAACTGGCAGTTCGACAATCTGATCTCCGGCCAGGCCATCGGCATGGAGATGCCGGAGCGGATCAGTCCCGGCTTCTTCGCCGCCCGGGTCACCTTCTTCGCCCCGGTGTCGCTCCTCTTCTTTCTGACCGTCATGGTCATCGCCGGCGCGACATCCGGCGCCAGCCCGCACCCGATGCACTACTGGTTCATCGCAGCCGCGTTCTTTGCGTTTCATCTGCTGCTCGCCTATCTCGTGGATCACATCAACCTTCATCTTGCCTTTGCCGTAGCAGTGCTCACGAGCGTTGGACTCCTTGTGACGTACCTGCGCGCGGTGGTGGGCCTGCGCCGCATGCTCCTCGTTGCCGCGGCGGCGCAAATCGTGTTTCTCGTGCTCTTCAGCTATGCGTTCTTCCTCGAGGGCTTCACCGGACTCACCATCACGGTCGGCGCGATCATCACGCTGTTCGTGCTCATGCAGACAACGGCGCGGGTCTCCTGGGACGAAGTCTTCGCGCGTCGTTTGCCAACCGCCGCGGAGAATGACCATGCCCGCGGTTGATACACCGGCCGGCCTGCTCTCACGGCAGGTCGTCTTTTCGATTGCGACAAGGTCGCCGTTCGAGTTCGTGGACATCACGGCGATGCTTGCGCGGACAGTCGATGGATGTGGCCTTCGCGAAGGCGTGGTGCACGTGCAGACACGTCACACGACGACTGCTGTGCTGATCAACGAACACGAACCGCTGCTGCTCGAAGACCTCAGGAACCTCTTCGACCGTCTCGTGCCATCCGCGGGTCCGTACCTGCACGACGACTTCAGCCAGCGGATCGTGAACGTCCTGCCTGGCGAGCGCGTCAACGGCGCGGCACATTGCCGCGCCGCGCTTCTCCGCGCGTCCGAATCGGTGACGGTCACAGACGGCCGGCTGAATCTCGGGCGATGGCAGCGGGTCTTTGTTGTCGAGTTCGACGGACCTCAATCGCGTGACGTCTCGGTCTCGATGCTGGGGACGTTCTGGCGGACCGCCGGAACGGGCCGGAACCCTGACGGGATATAATCGCCAGTGCCTGACGGGACGCCCGGACTACCTCATGCTTCAAGCCGACTGCACAGTAGTTTCAGCTCGGGGACGGTATTACGCGCCGTTCCAGCCCCGGTGCGCCAGCGCCGGGGCTTTTTTTATGCCCGGGTTCCTTCATGCACGTTGATCTCGAGCGTCTGATCGCCCTGCAACGCATCGATTCTGCCGCTGCGGACGCGCGCCGGCGGATTGCTGACGAGCCGGAGCGGCAACGGACGCTCGACCAGCGGATCGAGTCCAGCCGTGCACAGGTGGCCGGAGCCAGGCAACAGCTCGCTGACAGCCAGGCTGCCAGGCGGGAAATCGAAAAGGAACTGGCCGTCCATCAGGGACGGTTGAGCAAGTATCGCGATCAGCTCATGGCCGTGAAGACGAACGTGGAATACCAGGCCATGCAGAAGGAGATCGAACACGCACAGACCGGCGTAAAGACCTTCGAGGATCAGATTCTCGAGAAGATGCTCGAGGGCGACGATCTGACTGCCGCAGTCAAGCGGGCCGAAACGGACGCTGCTGCTGTCGAGAAGGCCGTTGCTGCCGATCGCAAGACGCTTGCGACCGAGATGACGGACCTGAACGCACGAGTGGCGGCCCTTGCTGAGGAGCGGGCCGGCATTGTTGGCGCGCTCGATCGCGGCGTCCTCAGAATTTTCGAGCTCGTTTCGAAGCGAAGGAACGGCGTCGGCGTCGCCGAAGCCAGGGACGGCATCTGCACGATCTGCCATGTGCGCCTGAGGCCGCAGGTGTTCAACACCATCCGGCGCAACGAGCAGATCATCCAGTGCGACAGCTGTCAGCGGATCCTCTACTTCGTCCCGCAGTCCGCCGCCTCCGCCAGCGAGGTCGGTCAGCCGGCTTCGTGAGCGATCAGTTCGATCTCTTCAATCCGCCGTCAGCCGGACGCAGTTCGATCGTTGCGTACATAGACGGTGGGGCGCGCGGGAACCCGGGGCCGGCCGGCTTCGGAGTCAGGATTGAAACGCCTGACGGCGGGATGGTCGAGGAGTTCCATCGCTCCATCGGCATCGCCACCAACAACGTCGCCGAGTACAACGGACTGCTGGCTGCGCTCGAGTGGGCGTCTGCCAACGGCGTGCGCGACGTGTTGATCCGATCCGATTCGCTGCTGCTCGTTCAGCAGATGCTTGGCAACTACAAGGTCAAGAATGCGGGGCTGCAGCCGCTTCACGCGAAGGCCCGCGGCCTCGTACAGCGCCTGGGGCGCGTGAAGTTCGAGCACGTCCGGCGTGAGGCCAACCGGCACGCCGATCGGCTCGCCAACCAGGCGATGGACGACGCGACCTAGAGCGTTTTTCACTTGTACTCAGTACGCGGCCATGGTACTCCTCTGGCCCAGGAGGTGTGGATGGCCGCGGCCTATTCGATGGACCTGCGGACGCGTGTGCTGCGGGATGCGGATGCCGGTCTG
>JBFWPD010000427.1:0-3915 GCA_050250175.1 Vicinamibacterales bacterium | reverse complement strand
GTCCTCGGTGCCACTGGCTCCATCGGCACCAGTACGCTCGACATCATAGCTCGTAACCCCGATGCATTCGAAGTCGTAGCACTGACGGCCAATGCCAACGCCGAGCGGTTGGCAGAGCTTGCGATACGTCACCATGCGCGCATCGCCGTCGTCGCGGATCCGGCAAGCTATCCCGATCTCAAGCGGTTTCTCGAGGGAACCGGAATCGAGGCTGGAGCCGGAGAACAGTCCCTGGAGGCAGCAGCGGGCTTCGCCGCCGATTGCGTAGTCGCCGGTATTGTTGGAGCCGCTGGACTGCGACCGACGTTCGCCGCAGTCGCCCAGGGCACCCGCGTTGCGCTTGCCAACAAGGAATGCCTTGTCACGGCAGGGAATGTTTTCACACAGGCAGTCGAGGCGGCGGGGACCGAACTCATTCCCGTCGATTCCGAGCACTCGGGCGCCTTCCAGGCGATTGCCGGCGCCGACGTCCGGACGATCGAGCGGATTACCTTGACTGCATCGGGAGGCCCGTTCCGGGACTGGTCGCATCAGCAGATGGCGGCAGCAACGGTCGAAGAGGCGCTGCGTCATCCCAACTGGTCGATGGGCCCGAAGATCACCATTGATTCGGCCACGCTGATGAACAAGGGGCTCGAGCTGATCGAGGCTTATCACCTGTTCGGAGTGGAGCCCCAGCAGCTGGATGTTGTCGTGCACCCTCAGTCGATTGTGCACTGCCTCGTCGCCTACCGCGATGGATCCGTGCTGGCACAACTCGCTAGCCCGGACATGCGGACACCTATCGCCTATAGCCTGTCATTTCCTGCGCGAATGTCGGTACCGACCCAGCGCCTGGATCTGATTTCCCTGGGAGCTCTGACATTCGAGGCGCCTGATCAACAGCGCTTCCCGGCGCTTGGGCTTGCACGCGCTGCCATGCAGCGCGGCGGACCAGCCCCTGCCATCCTCAACGCCGCCAACGAGGTTGCAGTACAAGCATTTCTTGCCCGGCGAATTGGTTTCCTTGAAATTACCGCCTGCGTCGCCACATGCCTGGACGTGGCTGAAGGCAAGCTGATGGCGGCGGATCCGACCTCCCTCAACGAGGTGATCGAGCTTGATCGCGAAGCACGCGAATTGGCACGTCAAGTGATTGATCAGCAGTCAAATTCAGGGGTGCGTCGCACCCTGGCACAAGCCTGACCGAAATCAAGACAGTGGACCTCTTATGCAGACGATCTCAGTCGTTCTTGGCAGCATGGGAAGCGGACTTTTTGTTCTTGCTTCGTTTCTGTTCGTCCTTTCCATCGTGGTATTCGTTCATGAACTCGGGCACTTTCTGGTCGCCCGCTGGTGCGGTGTAAAGGTTAGCGCCTTTTCAATGGGATTCGGTCCCGAGATCTTCGCGTTCACCGACCGCCACGGGACGCGCTGGCGGCTGGCCTGGATCCCGCTTGGCGGCTACGTCAAGTTCATGGACGACGAGAACGGCGCCAGCGTCCCCTCACACGAGAAAATAGAAGCTATGACCCCGGAAGAACGCTCGGGGAGCTTCCACACCAAGCCGCTGTGGCAGAAGGCGTCCGTCGTCGCTGCCGGCCCCATCGCGAACTTCATCACTGCAATCGTAATTTTCGCGCTGATGGCGAGCTTTGTCGGACTGCGCTCATCTGAACCGCGGGTAACGGCGGTGATGGAGGGGACACCTGCAGCCAGCGCCGGCTTCAAGGCCGGCGACCTCATAGTCGCCGTCGACGGCACCAAGATTGATACCTTCAACGACCTCCAGCGTATCGTCGGCCTCAACGCCGACAGCCAACTCAAGGTCACCGTTGATCGCGACGGGCGCCAACTCGACCTGCCGGTAGTCCCGATGGTTCGCGAGGAAGCGGACGGCATGGGCGGCAAATTCCGCCGCGGCGTGATCGGGATACAGGGGCCCGGCTCCAGGGAAATGAAGAAGCTCGGGCCATTCGAAGCCATCGGCTACGGTGTCGGCGAGACGAGCTACATCATCACCTCGACGCTGAGCTATATCGGCAAACTCTTCATCGGCAAGGAAAGCGGCGACCAGCTTGGCGGACCGATCCGGATCGCAGAGGTTTCCGGCCAGGTTGCAAAAATTGGTTTCGAACCCCTGCTGCACCTCGTCGCAGTCATCTCGGTGAGTGTCGGATTGATCAATCTGTTCCCGGTCCCGCTGCTTGATGGCGGACACCTGACGTTCTATGCGATCGAGGCAATCCGGCGCCGACCCCTGAGTGAGCGGACCCAGGAAATCGGCTTCAAAATCGGTTTGGCGCTGGTGTTGATGCTGATGCTGTTCGCAACCTGGAACGACCGTATGATCGTGTTGCGGTGGGTCACGGGCGGCGGCTGATGTGGCAGCCCTGTGGCAGTGCTGGCCGAATCGGGAAAAATCGAGGATTGTGAAGCAATCTTGCCACTTCCAAAGGGGTGGATGAGTCGGTACAACGCAAAGGCTCGGTCGTGAATCAACCGGATCGGAGGGGGTTAAGTTCCGTCCGGATTTTTTGCTGACTGAGGCAGGGGTAACGAGTTCGCGCGCACCAGCGATGCCGACGCGGTGGGATGCGATGGGGGATCGGCAGTGAAGGGCACACCTGTTCATGCCGAAAAAGGGAGCCGCGGTGTTGGCAGGCATGAGAGTGCTGGCATTGGGGATGCTGGCAATTCTCTGCTCGGTCATGACTGTGAGTGTGTTCACACCGCAGCCTGCGCACGCTCAGGGATTCGTCGTTCGAGAAATCCGCGTCGAGGGCAACCGCCGCGTCGAGCCGGAGACCGTCCGGTCTTATCTGGCGTTCACGGTGGGTGACCGCTACGAACCGGGCAAGGTCGACCAGTCGCTGAAGGCGCTGTTTTCGACCGGCCTATTCGCCGACGTTAAAATCAATCCCAGCGGCAGTGGCGTCCTCGTCACCGTGATTGAGAACCCAGTCGTCGCCAAGGTGGCGTTCGAAGGCAATCGCGAGGTCGACAACGATACGCTGAAAGGCGAAGTGCAGCTCAAGCCGCGCTCGGTATACACCCGCGCCCGCGCACTTTCGGACGTCCAGCGCATTCTCGACGTCTACCGTCGGCGTGGCCTTTATGCGGCCTCGGTCGAGCCCAAGCTGATCGAACTCGAGCAGAACCGCGTCAACGTTGTCTTCGAGATCAACGAAGGCAAGACGACGAAGGTCAAGAGCATCAGCTTCATCGGCAACCGCTCGTTCAGCGACGCCCAGCTTCGCGACATCATTTCGACCGGTCAGGCAAACTGGTTCGACTTCCTGAAGAACAACAGCGTCTACGATCCGGACAGGCTGGCGCTTGATCGCGAGTTGGTGCGCCAGTACTACCTCAAGAACGGCTATGCCGACATGAAGGTGGTGGCTGCCACCGCTGAACTTGATCGGGATGGCTCGGGCTTCATCATCACGTTCACACTTGACGTAGGCGAACTCTACAAGTTCGGCGAAGTCAGGCTCGAGACATCCCTGCGCGATCTGCGCACGGAAACTCTGCGCGGCGAGGTGCTCACCTATTCCGGCGCCTACTTCAACGCTGGTAATCTCGAGAAGACGGTCGAGAAGCTCACACTGGTGACTGCGGAGCGAGGATTTGCCTTTGCTCGCGTGCAGCCGAGGGTCGATCGCGATCCTGTCAATCGGCTAATCCACGTCACCTATGCAATTGATGAGGGTCCGCGGGTCTATATCGAGCGGATCAATGTGAGTGGCAATACGCGCACCAAGGACCACGTGATCCGGAGGGAGTTCCGGCTCGCAGAAGGTGATGCCTTCAACCCTGCGCTTGTCGACCGCGCCAAGAAGCGCCTGCAGGCTCTGGGCTTCTTCAAGTCCGTGGACATCAAGCGGCGTCCGGGCTATGCGCCGGATCGGATTATCCTCGACGTCGTCCTCGTCG
>JBFWPD010000426.1:0-3916 GCA_050250175.1 Vicinamibacterales bacterium | reverse complement strand
TCGGCGGGTACTGGTACATCGACTACGACCGCAACGTGCACGCGTTCGTGACGCCGGAGACGGACAACATCCCGAGCGACCTGTCGAACACCAACGCGAACTTCTGGCGATTCCAGTACCACCTGGACATCAGCCAGGTCCGTACGCGGGTCAAGGTGACCGGCGGATCGTCCACGACCACGGCGCCGGTGTCGACCGGGGCGACGTCGATCCCGGTCGACGATACGCGCCTCTTTGCATCGGGTGGTGGGCGGGCCCTGGTGGGGGCCAACGAGATCACGTACACCGGGAAGTCCGTCAGTGAAGGCCCTGGGAATCTGACGGGCATTCCCGCCTCCAGCGCCGGGTCCATCGTGTTCGCGATCGCCCAGGGGGAAACCGTCCGCGTCTACGCCGTCGAGGCCGATGCGGCCGCGGCGGCCGCGCTCAAGGCGCTGATCGATCCCGACTACGATCTCGAAGACTTTGATGGTTACGTGGAGTATCACATTGAAGACGGGACGCTCGGCGATGCGGCCGCCCACGACGTAGCGCTCGGCGATCTCGCGCTGAACAAGTCGGCCGATCCGCGCGTCTCGTACGTGACGCGGGACCTGTTCACCGCCAGCGGGAAGGTCGTGTCGGTCAATCTGACCAACCAGGTGACGAGCGCGGCAATTGTTGGCGACTTCCTGATTCAGCGGGTGGTCATCGCTGGCCTCGAGGAGTCCGCCAGGCGATTTCCACGGCGCGAGGTCGAGGCCGGCAAGAACACCCAGAACCTGTTTCGCCTCTTAGGCGGAACGCTGGCGAGTTGAGGGCCCATGGCAATCGCACGACGGACCTGGACGGACGACGACGGCAGCGGCACGACCGGCACGATCCTCAATAATGCCGAACTGCAGCGACTGTACGACGATATCGACGCGGCGTTGGCCGCTCTGTCTTCGCTCGCCTCGCTCGTCCTCAGCGGAGCGGCGCCAGGGACGCCAGCGGCGGCGACGCTCTACAAAGACTCCATGGTATCCGCGTGGGCGCGCATTACCTACTCGGCTGGAGCGCCGTCGCTCAACGACGACGTGAACGTCGCCAGTCTAACTGACGCCGGAACCGGGATTGTCACGATCACGTTTGCCACAGCGCTGAGCGGCGCCGACTACGCAGTCCTCGCGACCACCTACGACGAAAACGCCATCGAGTTGTGCTGGGCGGAAAATGCTGGCACGGGAAGCGTGCAGATCTTCGCAAAGAACGAGTCCCACGCCGCGGCTGACCCCGATGGACTCTCGGTTGCGATCATTGGAGGATGGCAGTGAAGGTGCGCATCTACCAGCCGGCGAGCGGACCGGCGCAGGTGGTCATCCCGAATCCGCGACTGAGAGCCGAGGGCGAATCAGTGGATGTGTTCATTGCGCGGATTGCATTGCATGCCGAAGCGGCCAGCCCTGTGCTTGCCGCCATCGGAGATCGGGCCGACGTGGACGTGTCCGCGCTGCCGCCCGATCGTGACTTTCGCGACGCCTGGCGGCTCAGTGGTGGCGCTCCGCGAGTCGATATGACGGCCGCTCGCGAGATCCACCGCACCAAGCTCCGCGCCGCCCGCGCCCCGAAGCTGGCCGAACTCGACGCCGAATACATCCGTGAGCTCGAGAAGGGCGGGCAGGGCCGTCCAGCCGATGTGGTCACGAAAAAGCAGACACTGCGCGACTTGCCGGCAGAGCCAGCGATCGATGCCGCGGAGACGCCAGACGACCTGCGAGCGGCGTGGCCGGAGGACGTGCTCGGGCAGGCACCGTATCGCGGCTCGAGTGAGGCGCAAAGGAAATAGCCACGATCTGACACACCGAGCGTAGGAGCCACACTCCGAATCGTCGCGCGGCCCGCGCGACGCCGCCCCTGGAAAGGCGGGGAGCTCGGTGACATCAGGGCTGCGAGGGACGAAGGGCGCCCCGCGTTGACTGCTTCGGCGGTCGATGCGGGGCGCCCTTTCGTCTTTCGGGGTCACACAGGGGAGACGACGACATGACGCGCATTCGAGGGGAGCAGCAGACGGTGGTCGGGGAACAGACGTGGTTCACCGGCAAGGTGGTCATCCAGATGGTCGTCTACGCGATCACGGGCGCCGTGCTGTACGGCGCGGTCAACGCCCGGGTCAGCGTCGTCGAGAGCAACCTGTCGAATCTCGAACGAGTCGCGGAAAGCAATCGGGTACAGCTCGAGAAGCTGGTGGAAACCAGCCAGCAAGGGGTCGAGCGTCGCCTGGATCGCATCGAGACGAAGGTCGACCAGATTCTGCGCGGCGCCGCACGAGACCGAGAGCGATGAGCACGGACGAGATCGTGGGCTGGATCATCGACCGGTTCGAAGGCCACGCCTTCACGAACGATCCTACCGACCCCGGCGGCGCGACGAAGTTCGGCGTGACGCTGCGCGCGCTCACGGCCTACCGGCGGAAGAAGAGCGGTGATCTGACGTTGGTGGTGACCGCGGATGACGTGCGCGCCATGACGCGCGGGGAAGCCGTGGACGTGTTGATGACGGCGTACGCCGTCGAGCCCGGCCTGGTCTTCATTCTCGACGAGCGCCTACGGTTCGTGGCGATCGACTACGCGGTGCACGCGGGGCCAGCCCAGGCGATCGCCGCGCTACAGCGTGGCGTTGGCGTAAAGGTCGACGGCGCCTTCGGGCCGATCAGTCAGGACGCCGTCAATCGACATCCAAACGCGGTGCAGCTCGGCGCGCACGTGCTCGCGGCGCGTGCTGAGGCGATGCAGCGACTCATTGCGGCGCGGCCGGCAATGCAGAAGTACCAGAGCGGCTGGTTCGCCCGGGTGGTCGCGAACATGCGGCAGCTCGCCGCGTGAGAGGGGCACATGAAGAAGAGCCAGTACACACCTCGGATCTACCAGGACCGCCGCGGGCAGTGGCGGTGGACGCTCCTGCATCGCAACGGCCGCAAGGTCGCGGCGAGCGGGGAAGGATTCGCGCGGCGCTGTCACGCCGTGCAGATGGTGCGCCGGCTGTTCGGCCCGCTGCTCGTGCTGGCGCTCCTCGTCGGATGCGAGGCGGTGCCGCCCGCGCCGACATCGCCGAGTCCAGCCCCGGCGCCGCCTACGGCCACCACGCGATCGCTCCGTCCGCAGGTGACGCCGGCCGACGCGTCGGTCGTGCTGGAGCCAGATGCCGGGAGCGCCGTGACGGCCGTGGAGGGCGTGCTCAGCGTGCCGCTGGCGGTCACCGGCGGCGGACGGCTATGTGCCTCCGCTGCCGGCTACTACACGCAGTGCGTGCGGGTGCTCCTGCCACTGGAGGCTGGCGCGCTACCGCCGCCGATCGTGCTGGTGCGCCAGGTGCCGGGCTGCGATGGACGACTGCTGGTGGATCCTGCGGCGTACTTCTTCGCGTTGATCAATCGGAAGCCCGGCGACACAGCGGACGACTTCGTCGGCGTGCTGCTCGCGAGCGGGATTCCGGCTGGGCCGTTCGCAGGCCAGCGCAGTGACCCGACGGTGCACTACGGGATCACGCAGCAGCGGGGCGGCGATGGCATCTCCGGGCGCGTCGCAGGGCGGATCTGGCTGCCGACGGACGTGCCGGACGAGGGCGGCTACTACACCAGGCCGGTGAACGTGCTGTTCAACCGCTCCGGCGGCGGTCTCGAATGGGGCTGGCAAGAGTGGGGGAATCCCCCATACACCGCCGACGCGCCGCCGTACGCGCCGAGGGCGTGCCCGTGAGGCGGCTGCTCCTGTCTGCGCTGCTGATCACGGCTGGCTGCGCCCCCGCGCCGGCTGGCGTGACGGCTCCGGTGCGCTACGAGGCGCCGACGGCTCGTGACCAGCGGACCTACTGCGAGCACGAACGCCAGGACGCGCCATGCCAGCTCGGCATCTGGGTGTCGTGCCCGCCGGAGTGCGACCTGTACGAGCGCCTGGTG
>JBFWPD010000425.1:0-3916 GCA_050250175.1 Vicinamibacterales bacterium | reverse complement strand
CAGATGTCCCCTGACGTCATCGTCGTCGGGGCGGGGCCGGCGGGTTCCATCTGCGCTCTCGTCCTCGCACGCGCTGGCGTTCGGGTCCGCATCGTCGACCGTGCGTCTTTTCCGCGCGACAAGCTGTGCGGCGATTCAGTCAATCCCGGCACGCTGGCCGCGCTCGCCCGCCTGGGCGTGTCGAACGAGATCGAAGGCCGAGGCCTTCCCATCGCAGGCATGAGAATCACCGGGCCGGGTGGTGTCGCGATCGACGCGCGCTATCCGGGCGGCCTCCGCGGCGTCACGATCACTCGCTGCGAGCTCGACCAGATTCTGCTCAGCCACGCCGTCGGGGCCGGGGCGTCTCTCGAGACGGGCAGGACCGTGAGGGCGCCACTGTTGACCGATCGCGCAGGCGCGCCTGTCGTCGAAGGCGTGGAGGTGGACGCGGCCGGCCTGCGCGAGAAGTGGAAGGCTCGCGTCGTGGTCGCCGCCGACGGACGCCGCTCGACCCTCGCGTTCGCCTTGAAGCTGACGATGCATCCGCCCCGGCCGAAGCGATGGGCCATCGGCGCGTATGTCGACGCGCCTTCGCTGGCGAATCCTGCAATGGGGGAGATGCACATCAGACACGGCCGCTACCTGGGAGTGGCGCCTCTTCCCGGCGGCAGGACCAATGTCTGCCTGGTGATGCCGTCGAGCGGAGGCGGCTGCGACTTCGGCGACCCGCCGGCGCTTCTTCGCCGCGAGATCGAGGCCGAGCCGATGCTGCGCGATCGGTTTGCGTCGAGTCGCATGGTTCGGCCTCCGGTCATGCTCGGGCCTCTTGCGATCGCACCGACCGGCCGCACCGTGGACGGTCTCCTGCTCGCCGGCGACGCTGCCGGCTTCATCGATCCGATGACGGGTGACGGCTTGCGCTTCGCGGTGCAAGGCGGTGAGCTCGCCGCTCAGGCGGCCATCGACGCGCTCGAGCACGGATGGACAGGGGTACACGCGCGCTTCGCGGACAACTGCCGTCGCGAGTTTGCCGGCAAGCGCCGCTTCAACCGGACGCTGCGTACACTGGTGTCGTCGCCCGCGGCGCTCCGTCTTGCGAGTGCTGGCGCCAGGGTCGCGCCCTTCGTCTTGAAGGCCATGGTCGCCTACGCAGGGGATTGCTCCCGCCGATGACGCTCGCGGGCCTGCTGGCGCTTGTCTTCGTCCCGATGCTGATTGAGGCTCGTCGCGCCGCTCGACACGAGCGTGAGCAGTTGTCGCGCGGTGGCATCGAGCCTGCGGGCGATGTCTACCAGGTCATGCGCCTCGCTTACCCCGGGGCGTTTCTCGCGATGCTGGTCGAGGGAGCCATTCGTGGACTTCCGGGAGCCCCGGTTGCCGCTATCGGCCTTGTCGTGTTTGCCCTGGCGAAGTTCCTCAAGTGGTGGGCGATTCTTTCTCTCGGACCCTCCTGGACCTTTCGGGTGATCGTGCGGCCCGGCTCCACGCGCGTGACCGATGGACCGTACCGCTTTGCCGATCATCCAAACTACGTCGGCGTGATCGGCGAACTGCTCGGCGTCGGACTCATGACAGGCGCGGTCATCACCGGACCGCTTGGAGTCGCCGGCTTCGGCGGCCTGATCGTGCGGCGGATCGCGGTCGAGCGCCGAGCGCTGGATGCTATACTCCCGCGAGCCTGACGCGTCCCGGCTCCTCCGAGACGTCTCCTGATGTCAGCTGATTCGCCTCCTGTCTCCGCGCCCCGCTGGGCGCGTGCCGCCGATCTCCTCTTCCTTTTTCTGCTGCTGCTTGCTGTCGTCGTTGCTGCGTTCGGCGGTTTCCGCATGCGCGTGGGCGACATTCGCGTCAGCCTGACGACGCCCGAGCGCATCGTGCTCTGGGCGATCGCGGTGGCGGTGCTGCGGCACGTCTTCGAGCGGCGGGCGCCGATCTACAAGGATCTGCCGGCGCGACTGCGATCGACGTGGCGGCTGCGCGAGGTCAGAGCCGCGCTGGTGACGCTGATCAGCACGCGGGTGGCCGTCCTGTTTGTCGGCTACATGGCGGTCTTCATGTTCGGGTACTTCAACAACCGGCCGCCATTCCGCGTGGACGAGAACGAAGTCCTCAACCTGCAGGCCCGCTGGGATACCGGCTGGTACCTCGGCATCGCGGTAAACGAGTACTCGTACGAACCAGAGCTCGCTCAGGAACAGCAGAACATCGTCTTCTTCCCGGCGCTGCCTGTCGCCATGCGCATCGTCGGCAGGTTGCTTGGAGGTTCGACGCCGGCGTTCCTGCTGGGCGGAACGCTCATCGTGCTGCTGGCATTCCTGTGGGCGCTCGTCTACCTCTATCGCTTCGCCCGTGATGTCCTCGGTGACGACGATCGGGCCCAGTACGCGCTCTGGCTGCTCGCCGCGTACCCCTTCGCCGTGTTCTACAGCAGCGTCTATACGGAATCGCTGTTCCTGCTTGGGGCGATTGGAGCCTTCTATCACTTTCGCCGAGGCGAGCTGCTCAGGGCGGGACTGTTTGGTCTGCTCGTGGGACTGACGCGTCCAAACGGCTGCTTTCTCTCCATTCCGCTCGGTCTACTCGCCATCGCGCCCTGGCTTCCCCCGTGGCTCACTGGCGGACCCGAGGGGAACCGGCCTCGTGATCCGCTGCGTCTGGTGAAGGATCTGGCCGCTGCTGCGATGCCGGGCGTCGGCGTGCTGATGTACTCCGCGTTCATCTGGCGCCTGACGGGCGATCCCCTCGCGTGGGCTGCAGGGCACATCGCATGGGGCCGAAGCTACCAGGGCTTGTCTGTCCTGGTCGTGGAGCGGTTCGACTACATATCGCAGATGGGTTTCTACCGGTACACCTCCGATCTGTCAGCCGATCTGCTGCACGCCTCCGGCGTGATCTTCGTGCTCGCGGCCGTCTGGGGGGTTTACCGCAGGCTCGGGCTGGCCTACGTCGTCTTCATCCTGATCAACATCCTTCCGCCGCTTGCAGCGGGTGGGTTGCTGTCGGCCGGACGCTTCACGTCGGTGCTGTTTCCCGCCTTCGTGTTCTTCGCGTCGGTGGTTCCCGTTCGCCATCGCACGGCGTGGGTGGCGGGCTTCATGGCGATCCAGGCGATGAACGCTGCGCTGTTCTACACGTGGAGGGGGATGTACTGAGGTCTTACGGGTCCTCAGGTCCTCAGGTCCTCAGGTCCTCTAGGTCCTCTAGGTCCTCTGGGTGCTGAGGTAGTCAAGTCCAATGCCTCGAGAACCTTGGGCCCATATAATGGACCCATCATGTTCCGCCGCAGCGAGTCCTCGCCGGCGATCGATCCTCCGGCTCCGCGGTTCTCGCGGGGACTCTCCATCACAGGGTTCGCTGTTCTGCTGCTCATCGGCCTGCTGGCCGTCGTCTTCGCGCAGTCGCGCAGCACGGCGGGCGGCGACTCAGCGGAACAGGCTCTCAACGAAGGCCGTTATGACGAGGTCGCGGAGCTCACGGCCGGCCTCGCGCCCACAGACCCCACCGGCGTCGTGCTGCGCGCCCGCGCCGACATCGCCCGCGGCCGCTATCAGGAGGCCGAGCAGGCCCTGCGTCCCATCGCCCAACAGGACCCTGAAGGCGACGCCGCGCTCGAGCTCGGACTGCTGCTGCATTACCTCAGGCGGGAAGAGGCACGCCCGATCCTCGACGATGTGGCGTCGGGTATCTCATCAGCGCGCGATGCTGCAGATCTCGTACGTGCGGGCCGCGCCCTTCAGGCGCTCAACCTCCCCCGGGATGCAGACTCGGCCTTTCGCGAGGCGGCCGCCGCATCCCCCGGCAATCCCGAAGTCGAGACGGCGTGGGGCAACCTCTTTCTCGAGCGTCACAACAATGCCGACGCGGTGAAGTCGTTTCAGGCGGCCCTCGAGAGCACGAAGTGGGCGCCGGCACTGCTCGGCATGGCGCGCGCCCT
>JBFWPD010000424.1:0-3925 GCA_050250175.1 Vicinamibacterales bacterium | reverse complement strand
TCCCGCGTTTGCGGACATTCGCATCAGGCGCAGCGTCCGAGCCGCAGGGTTCAACGGGACTGCATTCGAGACGTACCTCGGGCCTGCCCGTCATCGCTGGTTCCAGGGGCTTGGGAACCAGAGCGTGGCCACGGGAGAGACGGGAATCCGCATCAAAGATCCCGCAGTCGCTGAGAACCTTCTGGAGTTCATTCACGAGAAGGCCAAGGAGCAGCGCCGTGTTCTCTTCTTCTGCTCGTGTGGCCCTGCCAAGGGCTGCCATCGGCAGGTCGTAGCGGACCTCCTTCTCGCTGCCGCGAACGCCAACGGCGTCGCACTGAATGTCGGGGAATGGCCCGGTGATCTGCCGCGAGTCCGACGAGTCTCGGCGGCCGACGGGCGGAAGTGGCGTTATCCAGGCTCGCTCTACCTGGGCGTGGACCTGCCCTCACACGGTTTGGCCACGCTGCCGCACGGGTCCATCGTCCTCGTTCAGCAGGACGGGCGCGAGAGCGCGATGGTCACCGGGCCGGCGCAGTATCACGGCGGCTGGCGACTCTACCCAGTCAAGGAGAACGCGCTGCGACCCGGGCCTGTCTCCGCCCGTCGCGCCACACCTCGCCGACTACGCCAGCAGGTACAAGCAGACGGTGCTTCGCACATAACGGTTGATCCAGAGCGCACTGCCATGATGCTTCCATCCGCACCGCTTCAAGTTCTTGTGTAGGACAACTCGTGTGGGAGATGGGGTGGAATAGCCGGCGCGAGAAGGGCCCTACTACTAGTAATGCCGTCAAGACTGAAGACACGACCAGGTTCAGACTGACGAGCACGTGAACGCCCGCATGATCGCTTGCAAGGGGTCGCACGGAGCGAGGCGAGAGGCCTGCGTCTCAGCCGGATGTTCGTCGCGGCTTCATGTGATACCGTCGCGCGCGCTCCGAGTCGAAGTCGACCACGCGACGGCGGGCACGCCGTCCGACGTTTGCTGGCTGCTCACGCTTTCAGGCTCGGACGTGTCGGAATGCGGCGTGGCGGCCAGTGGCTGCCAGTGGCTGGTGGACCACTTCAGAGGCCACCCGCGTGTGACCGCGGCCCCGGCTCGCAGTGCTGCTCGAGCGGCTGGATCCGATGGCCTGCATGTCCGTATGTACCGGAGGCCAGTGGCGATGTCAGAAGCTGGCGGTCGTGGGCCTCAGACGACGGGTTCGCACGCGGTACTCGAAGGGGCCGCACGTCGGGCACCGGTAGTAGTCCCAACGCTCACGGGGCACCACCCCTGCGATCAGCGTCCTGACGTAGGTTAGCGGGACATCGCACTTCGGGCAGATCATGACGACCGGCGGCGGGTCAGGTGATGTCGTGAATTCGTTGTCTCGCCGCCGGGTCGCCTTGACCACAGGCTATCCGCCCTCACGGCTTCGTGGGGATGTGGCCGGATCGGGAAATGCGCTGGACAAGGTCCATCGCCGCCCGCATTGGGCACAGCGATAGGTGATGCTGCGACAGCCTGCGGCGATCAGGACTCTCGCCGGCACACCGCCGCCGGCCTCACAGAACTCGCACGGCTGGTCGGTTGTGGTATTCGAAGGATCTTGACTGTTCGACATGCGGCAAAACCCTCCTTTGGGTAACGCAGCACGCCGGCGCCGCCGGGGTTCGGCGGGCCGCCGTTCAAGAAACGTCGATAGTCCGGAATATAGATCAGGCGGCCGGACCTGTCCAGTCGACGCGGCACCGGGATACGGTTGACGCAGGGAATGCCATGCGTGCACGTTGCACAGGAAGCGCGGCGACGGGTCTGTGCCGACGACTGGTGGGCCGGATGGAGCTGATCGACGCCTTGGTCGTCGTGACGGTCGAGGACGAGAATCTCCGTCCGAGCGGCATTGACGCGGCCGTCGTCCTGGTGCTCGAGGAGCTCAAGCCGGCTCGCCTGGTAAAGCGCCGACGGGCGCTCGAGCGGGAGCGGGCCGAGTGGAACTCGGATGCCACCGGCTGACAAATTGGACGGGGAGCCGGTTCACGATCCGGTTCGCGGTCGACCGCATGATCTCAGGTGTAAGCGACCTGGAGCAACACTCGCTGTGGTGGCGTCCCCAACGGGATTCGAACCCGTGTTTTGGCCTTGAAAGGGCCACGTCCTAGGCCTCTGGACGATGGGGACGGTTGGCGTGTTTGAGGAAGTTGGAATTCTACCATACGCTCCGTGGGCCACCGGCCCAGATCAACAGACTACGACGCAACCGATTCGCCCCCTTTGGTGATAGCGTGAAAGACATGGCCGCCGAAGAATCGTCCGCCCCTGTCGAAGTTCAGCTCGAAGAGGTCAGCGAAGCCATCCAGCGCGCCGCCGCCGACCTCCTCGCTGCGCGTCTCGTCCTCGACCGTGAACGCGCCGAGTTCACCGCGAAGGGCGCCCAGCCCTCCCGCGCGCTCCTCATCGCCGCCACCCGCGTCGTCGACGAAATGCGGCGCACCGACGAGGCGCTCACGAGCCTGCTGAAAGAACTCGAGCTTCGCACGGCCAGCCAGTGATCCCGCGGCCGCATCTCGACGCTCAATCGCCCATATCCCGCGAGGATCGCGCGGCAGCGTCCGGCCCCGACACGGAGTCGGACGGGAGGCAGGACGTGATGGCGCTGCGCGCTCGTCAGACTATGATGAGCGCCGATGCGCACGCTCTCTTCCGTCCTGCTCTTGCTGGCGACCGCGGTCGTCGCCGCTCCGACACACGGGGCCACGCTGCGTGACCTCTCCCTGACTCTTCCCGACGGTCGGGCGATCGCCTACGGCCTCTCGCTGCCCGATGGCGGTGAGACGACGCCCCGGCCGCTCGTCCTGGCGCTGCATCCGGGCGGCGAACGGATGCCCCGCTACGGATCCTGGTTTGCCCGGAACATCGTGATGCAGGCCATCGCACCGCTCAACGCCATCGTCGTGGCGCCTGACTGCCCCGCGCAGCGCTGGAGCGATGCGGATGCCGACGCGATGGTGATGCAGCTGCTGCAGAAGGTGATGGCCGAACACAACGTGGACCGCCGGCGCGTCCTCGTCGTCGGCTTCAGCATGGGCGGTGGCGGCGCCTGGTCGTTCTCGTCCCAACACCCCGACCTGTTCACCGGTGCAATTCCGATGGCTGCGATGGTGGGCAGCGAGCCGGTCGAGAAGCTGGCGACGATGCCGACGTACGTGATTCACAGCCGGGCCGACTCGGTCGTGCCATTCGGACCAGCCGAAACCAACGCGCGAAAGCTCGAACAGCTCGGCCGCCCGATTAGATTCGAAGCGCTCGACGACCTGCCGCACTTCAGCATGGGTGGCTACGTGCCGTCACTCCAACGCGCCGTGCAGTGGGTGACAGAGAGGTGGAAGCAATGATGGTCGGCGGCTGCTAGCGCTTTCTGACGACGAAGGAATAAATCACGTGCCCATCGAGGACGACCTTCTCGACCGGCTTCCAGTCCGGGCTGAGGTCGTAGTTGTGAGTCACGATCCGCGTGCCCGGCTTCAGCTTCTCGAACGTCGGGACGAGGCGTGCGTTGAGCTCGGGCAGGAGATACGTGGTGATCACGGTGGCCCGCGAGAGGTCGGCCTCGAACAGGTCGTCCGCAATGAAGCGCACCTTGTCCGTGACCCCGGCGGCGCGAGCGTTCTCGTTCGCCTCGCGGTTGCGGACCGGGTCGAGTTCGTAGCCGACGCCGCCCGCTGCCCGAAAATCCTTCACGGCGGCAATGACAATCCGTCCGTCGCCTGAGCCCAGGTCGTAGACCACATCTCCCGGACCGACCTTGGCCATCGTGAGCATCCGCGCCACAACCTCCGGCGGCGTCGGGACGTAGATGACATCGAGCGGTTTCAGCCTGGGCTCGGCCGCCTGCGACGTCTGCGCATCGGCGCGTAGCGGCGAAAGTGCCAGACACGCGACGGCGCTCACGACGAGGAC
>JBFWPD010000423.1:0-3929 GCA_050250175.1 Vicinamibacterales bacterium | reverse complement strand
ACTACTATCGTGACGGGCGCGGCATCATCGGAAACATGTCGGTTCGGGAGGCTTTTCAGATGGCCGCCGATCTCGGCGTCACGACGCTCGTGCCAATGCACTGGGACCTGTTTGCGCCGAATTCGGTACCTCGAGAAGAGCTGGCGCTTCTGTACGAGCTCCTTCGACCGCCGTTCCGGCTCGTGCTCAATCCGGCGAGCGTTTGATCAATGGTGCGAAGCGGACTTGGAAGTCCGAGCGAGACGCCGATAGTAGTACTCAGAGAGAGAGATGGACCGTCATGGCGACTAGTTTGGCTGAGAAGCGCATCCTGTTGACGGGCGGCTCAGGGTTCCTTGGATCATGGGTAAATCGTGCGTTGCTGCAGCGCGGTGTTGCGATCGACCGAATTCGAGTTCCTCGGGCTGCAGAACTCGATCTCCGGCACTGGGAGAATTGCCAGAAGGCTGTGGAGGATCAGGACATCGTCATTCATCTAGCCGGCAACGTGGGTGGTATTGGGTACAACCGTGAGCATCCCGGCGAGCTGTTCTATGACAACTTGGTGATGGGTGTACAGTTGATGGAGGCCGCGAGGCAGGCCGGCATCTCGAAGTTCGTTGCCGTCGGAACCGTTTGCGCCTATCCGAAACACACGCCTGTCCCTTTTTCGGAATCGAGTCTGTGGGATGGCTACCCCGAGGAGACCAATGCCCCGTACGGACTCGCGAAAAAGATGTTGCTTGTTCAAGCGCAGGCGTATCGCCAGCAGTACGGCTTCAATGCCATCTACCTGCTGCCCGTGAACCTTTATGGTCCGGGCGACAACTTCGACCACGCCAGTTCGCACGTCATTCCCGCGCTCATCGTGAAGATCGCCGATGCGATTGCCGCCGGGCGCGACGAGATTGTGGTCTGGGGTACGGGTGCCGCGTCGCGCGAATTCCTCTATGTAGAGGACGCGGCCAAAGCCGTCGTGCTGGCGGCAGAGCAGTACGATGGCGGCGAGCCCGTGAACATTGGTGCAGGTGTTGAGACGTCCATCCGGGACTTGGTCGACAGGCTCTGCCGTTTGATGGGGTTTCGAGGTCGTGTGCGATGGGACGACTCCAAGCCCGATGGACAGCCGAGGCGAGTGCTCGACACGTCACGGGCCGAACGCGTGCTCGGTTTCAAAGCGCTTACATCGTCTGAAGAAGGCCTCACAAAGACGATCGATTGGTATCTGCAGCGTCGCCGAGCCGCGACTATTGATCCCGAACCAGCGAACGAAACAGTTCGACGTACTGGTCCGTGACTCTTTCCCAGTCGTACCGGGCGCTGACCCGCTCGACGGCCCTGCGCCGATAGTCGCCGACAGCCTCCCTGTGACCGAGCAGATACTCTATCCGCTCCTTGAGTGACTCAAACTCGCTGCCATCATCAAACGTTAATCCGGCGTCACCCACGACTTCAGTGTTCGCGGCGGAGCCGCGTACCAGCACGCAGTTCCCGAACCCCATCTGGTCGAGGAGCACCGGCCGGGTGCCCTCCACGCCGGACGTGAGCACGAAAAAGATGCAGTTCCGGCTGAGTTCGGCGTACGCGTCCCCGAACGCGTACCCCGTGAAGACGACACGATCGTCGGCGAGGGCGCGTAACTCACGCTGCAAGTCTTCCGAATACGGTGCGTCTCCGACGATCGCCAGCTTGATGTCTGGAGCCACGATGTCCTTGAACACCCTGATCAGCAGGTCGGCGCGGTTCTCCGGCACCATCCTTCCGCAGAAGAGGATGTAGCGGCGCGGCTGAAGTCCCCACTTGTCGAGCGTGGCCGTGCCACGCGGTTCAAGACTGATGTTTGACCCGTACGGGATATACACGGCCTCCCTACCGAACCGCGCCTTGTACCGTGTTGAGATGACGTTCGAGTCGGCGATGACGACGTCCGCGAGGCGCGCCGCCCAGCCCTCGCTCTTCCTGAGCCACCACCGTGCGAAGCCGCTCCATTTCCCTCGCGCCCAGTCCTCGGCATCGACGTTGATGATGCACGGGATCCCGAGCAGGCGCGGCACGAGACAGAAGACGGCGTTGCCGACGCCGCAGAAATACGCGACGTCGGGCTGGATGAATGGCAGATACAGCGTAGACAGCAGCGTGTGGACCGGCGTGTCGAGCGACTTTCGTTGGAGGGTTCTCAAGCTGACGATGCGCACGCCGCGATAGACGCGCGCTCGCGAGGGGACGAACGGATAGCGGTTGAACACCGTCACGTCGTGCCCGCGATCGACAAGACGGGTACTCAACTGCTCGACGAAGGTTTCGAAGCCGCTGTATGTGGCGGGAATCCCACGCGTCCCGAGCATCGCAATCTTGAGCGAGTCTGATGTGGGAAACGACGTCATGGCGGCGTGTTCGCAGCTCTGGTTACGTAAAAGGATTTCGTGAGACCCAGCACTTGCTCATAGGTCAGCGACGCGTCTGGAAAGAACTCCTTCAACTGTGTCTCGGAGAGGTATCGCACGCTGCTCACGTAACCGTAATCAGCGCCCAGAAGGCGACAGACCCAGTGCTTCAGTCGCCGCGACGGCAGCCAGTTGTACATAGGAATCGCAACATGGGAGTGCGTTTCCAGTGGGAAGCGTCCGTTGGGCGTCTGGACAAAATAGGCTCCGCTGACGCGCCGGACCTCCATTGCCAGCACACGCGGTTCGGTGACGTGTTCGATGACCGAGTTGCAGACGGTTGCGGAAAAGGCCCGATCCGCAAATGGCAGGCGTGAGCCGTCCGCAACGACTACGCGAAGCGCAGGCAGATGCCGTTTTGCCCGTCGCGCTTCAGCCAGGTCGATATCGACCAGCACGATTCGTCCAGTCTGCGGAAACATTGCTGCAAAGAAGCTGGCGGGCCCTCCTCCGAGATCGAGAAGAAAGCCCGTTGTTGAGTCGAGGGCGAGCACGTTGTGAATGTGTCGATAGCGCTCAGCCCTTGAGCGTTGTCGGAGCGAGCCGAACATCCGCCGAATCAGCGTGCTCATTGCCGATGGCGCTTGAGCAGCGATGTCTCATTGAGCAACGCTGCTTCCTCCCAGGCGCGCGTTGTCACTTCCATCAAATTGCTGCGCCTGAACCGTCGCGCTTGGTGGAACCCCTTCTCGCGGAAGGTGCGCTGCAACTCCGAATCACGGAATAGCTCCAACATGCGGCTTGCCATGTCGTCCACGCTCGAAGGATCGATATAGGCGGCCGCGTCGCCACAAGCCTCAGGAAGTGATGAAGTGTTCGAGACGATCACCGGGGCACCGCAAGCCATCGCCTCGAGCGGAGGCAGTCCAAAGCCTTCGAAGAGAGACGGGTAGACGAACACGCTCGCCCCGCTGTACAGCGCAGGTAGATCTGCTTCCGGCAGGTAGTCAGTGAGGACCAGGTCGCCGCTGGACGTCTCCTGGCGAGCAGCGCTTAGAATGTCGTCAAACATCCAGGCCTTTCGTCCCACAATCACAAGCTGCGGCCGAAAGTCGGCATGTTGCGCGCGCAGCCTGCGCCATGCATCGATGAGACGGGGAAGGTTCTTGCGCGGCTGAAGGTTGCCCACTGTGAGCACATAGGGCCGTCGGACGCCGAGAGTCTGGAGAAGCGCATTCACCTCTGACTGCGGTCGCTCGCGAAATGTCGAGCGAACCCGATGATGGCTGACGCGTACCTTGTCGTCCGGAACCCTGAGGGTGGTGATGATGTCCCTGCGGCAGAAGTCGCTCGCGGTGAGGATACGAGCCGCCCTTCGGGCGGTCCACCGTACCGTCAACTGAAGTCGGAGGCTTTCGTTCCGTGTAAACCATTCCGGGTGATGGTGGTACGACAGATCGTGGATCATCGCCACGAGGGGTGGCGTAACGAGCGGGCCGACGTACTGGACGTGGAGCACGTCGACGCGATCAAGACGACACGCCTGCGTCAACCGCCAGCCCAGGC
>JBFWPD010000422.1:0-3933 GCA_050250175.1 Vicinamibacterales bacterium | reverse complement strand
TCCAGGCAGCCTGACGCTTGAGCCTGAGGAGGCGGAGACGTTCACCATCGGGGCCGTCCTGGAGCCACAGTCCGTCCAAGGGCTTGCGGTGACGTTAGATTACTTCCAGATCGACATCGAGAACTCGATCCGCAACGTGCCACCATCGTCTGCCCTCGAGCAGTGCTACTACTCCGAGAACAAATCACATCCAACCTGCAACGACGTCTTTCGCGATCCATTCTCGGGCGACGTCGTGTTCCTGGTCGTGCCGCTCGTCAATGCGGCCACGGAGAAGATGCGCGGCGTCGACCTGGGCGTGCGCTACCTGTTTCAGGCCGGCGGCAGCGACTTCAGGATCGACTGGGACACGTCGTACCTGGACCAGTTCGACATCGACTTCGTGGGCGCGCGCAGCACGCTCGAGTGGGCCGGGACCATCTCGAACGGCGAAGGCGGCAACGGCAGCTACACTCAGTGGCGGTCAGCCTTCCGTTTCGGGATCGACCGCGGCGCCTGGGGTGCCTCGTACCTGTGCAACTACATCGGAGAAGCCGACAGCCAGTTCCAGCGCATCGGGGCGACCGCGCCAGGCGTCGGCAGCGTCACGTATCACGGCCTGGAGGGCAGCCTGCGACTCGGCGACGACCTGGTGCTCCGCGCCGGCGTGAATAACCTGCTCGACGAGGATCCCCCGTACTACACGGACCCGATCGACCAGAACACGGACCCGTTCACGTACGACCTGCTGGGGAGGCGGTACTTCCTGAAGGCGACCTACACGTTCTGAGTGGAGGATGGCGGATGTGGAGCTCGCTCCCATCGTCGTGCACTGGACTTTGGCGCAGACGGGAGACCAGCACACCTGGCAGGGACTCATGGCAGTCGCTGCCGGGGTGCTGGAATCCTAGCCTGCCGGCAGGAGCAAGACGCGCATTCGAATATTTGGTGATCAAGATGCACAGCACGTTCTAAGGAACGGGGAGGATGGTCATGGATTCCACGGCACCTGCATACGGACTCTGGCTGCTCGTCGTCTTGAATTCGGCGGTATTCGTCATCTTCGCATTCAGCTTCTTTAAGCCGCAGACCCGCAGAGACTGGCGGAGCTTTGGCGCATTCTCCGCCTTCATCGTCGCGCTGTTCGTGGAGATGTACGGCTTTCCGCTGACGATTTTCCTACTGTCCGGCTGGATTCAGGCGCGCGCGCCCGGCCTCGACATCTTCTCGCACGAAGCGGGGCACCTGTGGAGCACGATCCTCGGCATCCAGGGGAACTCCCATTTCAACTGGATCCACATCCTGAGCAATGTGCTCCTGCTGGCGGGATTCTGGGTACTAGCCTCAGCTTGGCCGGTGTTGTACCGCGCCCAGAGGGAGGGCCAGTTGGCAACGGGCGGCGTATACGCGCGCGTCCGCCATCCGCAATACGTCGGGTTCATCGTCATCATGCTGGGCTTCCTAGTCCAGTGGCCGACCATCCTGACCCTCGCGATGTTTCCCGTGCTGGTCACGATGTACGTACGACTGTCGCTGAACGAGGAACGTGAGGCGGAAGCCCGGTTCGGCGAGAGCTGGCGCGTGTATGCGGCACGCACGCCCCGGTTCCTGCCTCGCCTCGGCATCGTGAAGACGGCGGAGGGGCGATGATCTGGCGTCGCGCCTCTATGGTCACGGCCGTCGTGATGGCCGGAGTCGTTGGCTGCGGGCGCGAGGACAACCTACCGCGCGATGAACAGACTGTCGATGGGGTGACGATCTACCTCGGCATCGTGCCGGCCGCCCTCGTCCAAGGTCACTCGAATACGCCCGGGAATCCGCAGGCCCTGCACGGCGGTACGCCGTCCGGGTCGGCCTCCCATCACGTCATGGTGGCGCTGTTCGACGCGGTCACCGGTGCGCGAATCACGGACGCACGCGTGGAGGCCGGCACAGGAGGCGGGCCACATGAAAGGCCGCTCGAACCGATGGAAGTCAACGGCCTGATGACTTACGGTAACTTCTTCGCGCTCGACGACCGGCGCGTGAGGCGAATTCGTGTCGAGATCACGCTTCCCGGCCGGCCGACCCCGATCGAGGCGTCGTTCTCGTATCGACACGAGCCGGGGACCTGACGAAAGGGTGATCAACCACGAGGAGGAATCTATGAGTCACGAACATGCGAGCGCAAACCGGCCCGGGAGGCTCGGTGCCGTCTCAAAAATCGCGTTCTTCGGATTCGTCGCGATCGCGGGGTACTTCCTGGTCACGGAGCACCGCGCGCACGTGTTCGGGATACTGCCGTTCCTGCTGCTTGCGGCCTGTCCGCTCCTGCACGTCTTTCACCACCGTGGCCACGGCAGCGGCGCGGACGGCGGGAAGGACTCCGGCGCAGGGAGCGGCGAGCATCGGCACTGACCCATGAAGCACCAAACGGCGACGGTGGATGTCGGCGGGCTGTTCCAGGTGCTCGATGGCGAACTTGTAGCCCGCCAGCTCGAGCGGTTGCCGGGCGTCCATGAGGCGAAGGTGAACTACGCTTCGGGCTCGGCGACGCTGTCATTCGATGCCGAGCAAACCTCACTCGCCGCCATTGAGTCGCTGATCCGCGAGTGCGGCTATCACTGCGGGGGCGAGATCCTGCCGGCGCACCTGTGCGTGGCCGAGACGACACGCGTGGCGCCGGCTCGTGAGCCGGCGGTTGATCACGACGCGATGGCGCACGAAATGGGCCACGGCGCGGGCATGGGTGCGCATGCGATGGCGCGCGACATGCGAAATCGGTTCTGGGTCTCGCTGTTTTTCTCGGTGCCGGTCTTCCTGCTCTCGCCGATGGGCGATATGGGGTCGTTGTGGAGGCTGCCGGCCTCGGTGGATCTCGATCTCGTCCTGTTCACGCTCGCGAGCGGGGCCATTCTCTATCCGTCCTGGCCATTCGCGGTCGCCGCCGTTCGTGCGCTCCGGAAGGGGGTCGCCAACATGGCGGTGCTGGTGATGCTGAGCGTGGGCACGGGCTATCTCTTCAGCGTAGGTTCGACTTTTCTGTATGGCGGGCCGCAGTTCTATGAGGCGTCTTCCGTGCTGCTGGTCTTCATCCTCCTCGGTCATTGGCTCGAAATGCGGGCGCGAGCCGGCGCCACGGATGCGATCCGCGGGTTGCTCGAGCTCGCGCCGCCCATGGCGATGGTGATCCGCGATGGCCAGGAGATCGAGGTCCCGACTGCCGAGGTCCAGGTCGGCGATCTCATCGTCGTGCGACCCGGCGGCAAGATTCCCGTGGACGGAGAAGTGCTGGAAGGCTCCTCTCAGGTCGACGAATCGATGCTGACGGGAGAGTCGATGCCGGTAAAGAAGATGCCTGGCAGTACCGTCATCGGCGCGACGCTCAACAAGAGCGGCGCGTTCCGCTACAAAGCCACCAAGGTGGGTGCCGATACCGCGCTCGCGCAGATCGTCAAGCTCGTGCAGGACGCGCAGAATTCCAAGGCGCCCGCGCAATTGCTGGCCGACCGCGCGGCTCAATGGCTGGTCTGGACCGCGATCGTGATTGGGCTTGCCACCTTCGCAGTCTGGTTTTGGTGGCTCGGTCAGACACTGCTCTTTGCGCTGACCCTGACGATCACCGTGTTCGTGATCGCCTGTCCTGATGCGCTCGGTCTCGCAACGCCCATGGCGATCATGGTCGCAACCGGCCTCGGCGCGAAAAATGGAATTTTGTTCAAGAACGCCGTTGCACTCGAGGAGGCTGCGCGGCTCGAGGTCGTCATCTTTGACAAGACAGGCACGCTCACTGTCGGACAACCGGACGTCGTGGACGTGGTAACCGCACCGGGGTTTAGCGCCGATGACTTGCTCACGTGGGCTGGCGCCGTCGAGAAAGGCTCGGAGCATCCGCTCGCACAGGCGATTCTCAAGCGTGCCGCTGGGCTGGGATTGCCGAGCGCGGTGGATTTCAACACGGTGCCGGGGCTCGGC
>JBFWPD010000421.1:0-3942 GCA_050250175.1 Vicinamibacterales bacterium | reverse complement strand
TCCGCGGCTTCACCCAGGCCTGTTCGGGCATGCGGAACAGGACGTCGGCCACAACCCTTCTCGTCCCCTCGTCCCGAGATTCCACCTTGCCGGCTCGCTCCAGTTTGGTCAGTGCTGAATTCACAGCGTGACGCAGGTTCTTGGCGGCTCTGGCTACCTTCGGACAACCGTCTCGATACTGCTCGTAGATCAGCGCCTTGGTAAGCGGACCGTAACGCGTGACGATGTCGAGAACCGCTGTTCTGACGTTGTCGGGCGTGGCGGTCCTGGGATCCGGATACTCGATATTCTCCGGAGGTATGGTCTCCGGTTCTTCGGGATCAGAGGGCTCTTCGCGCCCCCTTTGAGGGTCGGGATGGTCCGATTCGCTCTCCGGCTGGATGTGCTCCTCTGCCTCATGCCCTCGCTGCTCAGCCTCGTCTACCGGACTCGGTTCCGGTCTCGGCGGCGGAGGGGGTGTCGGTGCGGTAGGCCGAGGCTTCGAGACACCAGCGGGGAAGATATCGAGTTCTTCGCACGCCGCAACCACCTCACGAACGGCGGCAGTCTCGTTCGAGTAAAACAGGCTTTCTCTCACGCGGACGAAGACCCATCCGGCACGTTCGAGCTGACGCTGGCGAGCCACATCCTCGGCGTACCTGTCCGCACCGTGCCAGGCCTCTCCGTCGCACTCCACGGCAAGGCGGAGCCCTTCCTCTCCTTCCACGACCAGGTCGATGAACTTCGTCGCCACCTGGACCTGCGCAGAGAGCCGGTATCCGCGCGCCGCAAGAGCGAGCGCCACGTCCACTTCGAACCAACTGTCGAAGGGCTTCGGGGCGCGTTCCTCCATGCGGTCGGCCCGCTCGGAGTGCAGCCGCAGCTGGTGCACATCCAGCGTCGTACCAGAAATCGTGTCGACGGGAGGGTTCTTGAAGTATTCGAGCACGCGCCGGCGGAGGCAGTTCGCCCCGAGTTCATCCTCCTGCACGCTGTGGAACAGCCAGGCCTGGTCGCGTGCTCGACTCATCGCCACATTGAACCGCTGCTCGTACATCGAGGTCGTCAAGGCCGCATGGCGCTGATTCGACGCGACGACCATGCTCAGGAACATCACGTCCCGTTCGTCCCCCTGGAAGACGTATGGATTCCCGCAGCGCAGGTTCCGCTCGGCGTACGCCTCGGTCCCGAGGCGCTCGACAAGCAGGTGCTCGATGTGTTCGCCCTGGTCCTCGCCCTGAAGGCAGATCACCCCGAACTCCGCGCCTTCGTAGGCGGGGTCCTCGTGGCAGGCCGCGATCGCATCAACGATCGCCTTGGCTTCGACGTCGTTGATGTCTTTGTCCCGTAGGCCATCCGGTACGTAAGTGCGCTTGAGCGGCTCAAGTCGGTTAGTGCCGACCTGCCTGAGCGGAATCAGCGGGCGTTCGGCGTAGCAGAGCCGACTGCTGAACGTGATGATCTCCGGAACACATCGGAAGTGTTCACGGAGAGGCACCGCATCGGACAGATATTGTCGTCCGTGGTCGAACAGGCTCGATGTGAGCGTGAAACTCGAACGGAACTGGAAATCAGGAAGATAGGTTCTGGCGAGGGCATCGATCTCCTCTTCAGCAACGCCGACGACGGTTGGGGCAATCTGCTTGTCGTCGCCGACGATGATGACCTGCTTCGCGAGGTAGAACAGCACGAGCGAGTCCAGCCAGCACTGTGAAGCCTCGTCCACAATGGCGACGTCGAAGAGTCCCGGCTCGGGATCGACGGTCTCGTAAAGCCGGCTGAGAGACACCACCCACGCCGGGATCGAAGAGAGGCATCCGGCCAGAAGCCGCTGGGCGTTCGCTCGCTTGCGAAACACATTGGGTCCGGACGCCGGGATAGCACGAACGGCCTGCTCCCATCCGGTGAGCACCGCTCGCTGGCGGTCATCGATCCGGAGCAGCGCCGCCAGCCAGGCCTTCGCGCTGGTCAGGTCCGCTAGAATCTCCTGCTGCCGCGCACGTTCATCCCGAGCAGCGCGGTGCATCGCCTCGATGCGTTCGCTCGACAGGATGGCATCGAGCCAGTCGCGAACACCGTGGTGCCGCCACGCGTCGATGAAACGCGCGAACTTGTCGGCACACATCGTCGTGCCTTCAGCGGCGACGATATATGCGGCCAGGAGCGGCGCTGCTTTCCGGCACGAAGCAAGGAATACCTGATAGCGACGGTACTCCTCACGAATTTGGACTTCTTCCTTGAGCTCTGCCTGGGCGCGCGCGAGCGCATCCAGGTCCTCCGAGGACATCGCGGCCGCGATCGCAAGCAGTGAGGGGACGGCGGTCAGGCTCCCGATGGCGCGACGCAACGACATCACCATCTGGCTGAGATGGCCGAGCGCATCAGCCAGCGCGATCTCACAGCGCCGGCGCCAGATGGCGGCGACGAGTTCGGTGGTCTGGACCTCCGAATCGAGACTCAGCACCAGCCACTGACGCAAAGGTATCGAGGCTGGTTGTGCCTTGGCGGCCACGTCCAGGAAGAGGTGCAACAACGCTCCTCGAGCCTGAAGCGCCGACACCTGGGCGCGGGGCGTTTTCGCTGTGGTTCTGCCCCAATCCTCCCAGGGAGCCCAGGCCGTTTCGAGCAATGCCCAACCTTCGAGCGCCTTCCTCGCCCGTGTAATGTCCTCTGGTGAGCGAACGGGCGCTCCCTCAACGGCAACAGCCTGTTCCACCCAGTCGTTTTCCTTCACGACCGCCGGCCGCATGCCGAGGAGATTTCGCCGCTGGCCCCCTTCGGCGTAGTGCTTTTCGAGACGGATCAGGGCGACCTTGGCTTCGGCCTGCGTTCGGCCGGACACCTCGACCTTGACGGTTGCCGCCACCACCTCCTCTGTGAGGGGCTGCAATGCGGAGCGGCACTCAGCCCTGAGCGCCTCCCACTGCGACGTGTTCCGCAGCAGCACCTTTCGCAAAGCCCGCGTCCAGACCGTGTCCGCGTCTGTGACGCCGGTTTCCGCGTGCGCCAGGGCCGCGAGCCATTCAGTCGCCGCGGCGAGATCGGCCGACGAGAGGTCCGCAGGTAGCGTCGCGGCACGGGACGATCCGGGATTCGCAGCAAGGTTGTGGCGTGCCGTGAGGACGGACTGCACCGCTGCGCGGGCGTCGGCATCGCTGAACGGCACCGCAACCACATCAGGCGCCAGGCGAGCACGCAGGTCGGCAGTCAATGAGGCGTGATACTTGGTCAGCTCTTCCCAGCCGTCAGGGTGCGTGGGCACCGGCGACCGATGAGGTATGCGGTCCTTCACCCAACCGAACTGCTCCTGCTCCTTTCGAAGCGTCCGCGCGATTGCTGCACGTGTCCCGCGATACCCTACCTCCGGCTCCAACGAATCGGTTTCGGCTGCTCTCGCCTGATGGAGGGTTTGCTCCAGCTGGTTGAGCTTGGTGCGAGAGGCGAGCAGATTGTTCTCGAGCTGCCCAATTCGAAGCTCGTAGGCTCGTTGGTTGAAGTCCTGGCGCCGGTGCAGGATGCCGTTGACGCTCCGACGCAGGTCTCGGTCGCTCGCGCGCGAATCGCCCAGCAGGGTGATGCAGAGTTCCTGCAGTTCCGCGGGCATCTTGTCGCGCAACACCCTGAGCGCCTGAGCAGTCTGGGCGGTGACGAGCACGCGACGGCCTTCAGCCAGATAATGCGAGATCAGGTTCGCAATCGTGTGGCTCTTGCCAGTACCCGGAGGCCCCTGGACGACAACGCCGGGTGTGCCGCTCGCCTTCTGCACGATCCGCAACTGCTCGTCGTTCGTCGGGAGCGGGAAGTACACCTCACCGAGGCCTGCCGAACTGCTCGCTCGGGCCGGTTCATCAGACGAACGTGACTGCTCCCACAGCGGTCCGTCGTCTTCCGTCATCTTGCGCCAGGGCGTCGGGAGTGATGCCTGCGGGTGCTTGGGCTCAGGCCCAGTTGCTGCCTTCTGGA
>JBFWPD010000420.1:0-3950 GCA_050250175.1 Vicinamibacterales bacterium | reverse complement strand
GCCTTTACGAACAGAGCGGATTCGAGATGAGATGATTCGGGACACACGATGAAGGCAGACACGAGTCCTCAGTTGCTCGCGCAACGCGCCAGGGAGAGTGCATCATCTCCCGGCTACTGGATCCGTCAATCGTCCGCGGACTGGACCCCCGTGAGCTGGGGAACGCAGTTTGCCGCCGTGCGCAATCTCGCGGCGGCCCTGCGCAATCGGGGCGTCCGTCCTGGCATGCGCTTCGGGATACTGGCCCCCAACTCGATCCACTGGGAGACGACGCAATTCGCGCTCCTCGCCTGTGGTGCCTCCGTGGCCGGACTGGATGTGCACTATCCCGGAGACACGCTGGACCAGGTGATCCGCGCGGCACAACTCGACGGCCTCTTCGCATCGACCCACGAGATGCTGGCTCGCTTGCCGCCGTCGACCCTGTCCGGCCTGAGACACGTGTACCTTCTCGATGCGGCGACCGCTGACGCCACTTCCCCGTTTCCCGCCCTCCCGGGTCTGGTGTCCGAAGGGGATGCCTCTGAGGCCATGCCGGACTGGGATCTTTCGATCCCCGATCAGAAAGCCATGGTGGTGTTCTCGTCCGGAACCACGGGTGTTCCCAAGCCGATCGAGTATACCCATCGCCAGGCTTTGCTCGCGCTGGGCGAGATCGTTGCATCGTTCCAGGACATGGCGCCCGACGCCAATCTCGTCTGCTGGCTCCCGCTCGCGAATCTCTTTCAACGGATCATCGATCTGTGTGCGGTTGCCCGCGGCAATGCGAGCTATATCGTCGCCAACCCACAGGATGTCATGGCAGCTTGTACCGTCGCGAACCCCGAACTGATCGTGGGGGTACCG
The DNA here is from genome assembly GCA_050250175.1 of Vicinamibacterales bacterium. GTDB lineage: Bacteria > Acidobacteriota > Vicinamibacteria > Vicinamibacterales > CAVVIG01 > JBFWPD01. The sequence continues at coordinate 3,104 of JBFWPD010000420.1, read as the reverse complement.
CGCTTCTTCGAGCGCGTCCACGCAGGCATTCAGGAGCGCGTTGCGGCGTCGCCGCGTCTCGTCCGCGGGATTGCCCGTTGGGCCATTCGCCGGAGAGCCCCCGCTTCCGGCAATCCCGGGGGACAATCTGGCGGGCTCGGCCGGCGACTCGGTGATCAACTGTCTGACCGTCTGGTCCTGACCAAGCTGCGCGCCGTCTTCGGAAGCCGGGTGCGTTATCTCGTCAGCGGGTCCGCGCCCATGGCTGGCTGGCTGCACGAATTCTTCGAGGGAATAGGTCTGCCCGTTTATGAGGCCTACGGGGTGAGCGAGAACATTGTCCCGATTGCGATGAATCGGCCGGGTGATCGGAAGGTCGGAACCGTCGGCCGCGTCGTTCCTTCGAACACGGTTCACCTGGGGCCGGATGGCGAGATCAGAGTCCGCGGGCCCGGGGTTTTCAGTGGATACCTCGGCAGCGACGACGAGACGAGAATGCCGGATGCGGAGGGATTCTGGCATACAGGTGATGTCGGGCAAATCGACTCGTCGGGCTACCTCACCATCCTCGGACGGAAATCCGATGCATTCAAGCTTTCGACAGGCCGGTGGATTTCACCCGTCGACGTGGAAAGCGCCATCGGCCCAATGAACTCGGTCGCTCATGTGGTGGTCACGGGTGCCGGCCGGAAAGTGCCGACCGTTATCCTTAATCTGAGTTCACCGGCCGGCGATGACAGCGGGCGCCCCAGCGCGCGAGATATCGATCTCTTGATCGAGCAGCTTCGCGATGGCTCGGGAGTGCTGCCACAGTACCAGCGACCAGCCGGCGCTCTCCTGGTGACCACACCATTTTCGATTGCCGGCGGCGAACTGACCTCGAATCTGAAACTGCGTCGACGCGCCATCGAAGAGAAGTACCTGGCGAAGCTGGACGAACTGTATGCGCTCGTGGACTCGCGCACGCCGGAAAGCGGACTCGACGATGACTTTCCTCTACTGATGACATGAAGACATACTTCGTAACAGGAAGCACAGGCGTTCTGGGCAGCGCTGTCGTGGAGGCACTGCTCAAGGATCCGTCTTCCCGTCTCAGGCTCCTGATCCGCGCCCCCTCTCAGGATGTCCTGCAATCCCGGCTGAGGGAGTTGCTCACCTACTGTGCCGTGGACGCCAACGCCATCTCGGATCGCGTGACGCCTCTGGCAGGCGACGCCACCCAGCCACGCTTCGGCATGCCAGAGGAGATCTACCGGGATGTCGTGCAGGAATGCACGCATGCCATCCACTGTGCGGGCGCCGTGCGAATGAACCTCCCGATCGAAGAAGCACGGCGATCGGCAGTCGGATCGGCTCGAAACCTTCTTCGGTTCGCGGAAGATGTCTCGAAGGTCAGCGGCACAGCACCAAAGATCGAGTTCGTCAGTACCGTGGGAGTCGGTGGACGATTCCCTGGATCGGTTCCCGAGCGATGGATAGATGAATCCCGCTCCTTCCACAATACCTATGAGCAGGCGAAGGCGGAAGCCGAGGAGGTAGTCAAGGGGGCCATCGACGACGGCATGCCGGTGACCGTACATCGACCGAGCATGATCGTGGGCAGCTCGACGAGCGGAAAAGTATTCAACTTCCAGGTGTTTTACCACCTGGCAGAGTTCCTCTCGGGCAGGAGGACATTCGGTCTCTTTCCACAACTGGGAAGCGCGACTCTCGATCTCGTTGCGTCGAATCGGGTGGCCGATGCGATCGTCTGGTCTTCGACCAGCCCGATCGCTACGGGACGGATCCTCCATCTGTGCGCGGGCCCGGGAGGTGCCATAGACCTTCCGTCGCTCCGCGAGATCGTACGGACGGCGTATCGGCGACATGGGCTCGATGTGCCGAACATCCATGACTTGCCCACGGTCATCTTCCGGGCTCTGACGGTAATGGTCGGATTCGTTTCGGACCGACGCACGCGACGAGCACTCTCCACGTTGCCTGTATTTCTCGACTACCTGTCGGATGGTCAGACGTTCGACAACGCGCGAACGCGCGAGCTTCTATCAGGAGCAGGGCTCGATCTGGACAGATCCGACGTTCTCGTCGAGCCGATCTTGGACTTCTACCTCGACGCGAAACATTCGGGCGATCCCGCCTCGCGTCGGAGGTGACTAGCATCACGTGATCCGCTTGATCGTCGGCGTCCACCCTGCCGTGGCGCTACCTCAGTCCTGATACGCGTACCGCTCGCAAGGTAACCGCCGCAATCAGAGACAACGAGATCGATTCCGGTTACAGACCTTTTTCAAGTTCGTCGATCTCGTTCCGGTATGACTGCGCGTTGTCGAGTTGCCGAACGTGAGCCAGTTCCTTTCGTGCCTCATCCGGCTTGCCCGTGGCCACGAGAGCGCGGGCGAGATGAATCCGCGCGGACGGAGATCCCGGCACCAGTTCGACAGCCCGCTGCAGGGGTGCCAGAGCACGATCCGGTTGACCGAGCTCGAGGTGCACGAATCCCAGGGTATCCAGCATCGCCGCGTTGTCCGGGGCGATGGTGAGCGCCCGCTCCGCAAGCCCCACTGATTCTGGATTCTTCCTCAACGCCAGCGTCCAGGCTAGATTGTTCAGAGTGGCCGGGTTCCTGGGCTGGGCGTCAGCCGCCTTGCGAAACCACTTCTCGGCAACATCCAGCTTCTTCGCGGTCAGCGCCATGACACCGAGGGAAGACATCAGTTCGACATCCTTGGGATGGCGATCCGACCAGGCCCCTGCAAACGACTCGGCATCGGCGGCACGGTTCTGTGTGGTCAGAAGGGTGTAGAGCCGTGTCACGAGTGCCGCGTCCGGGACGCTGGCCAACCCATCTCGCAACACGCGCTCCGCGTCGCCCACCCGATTCTGCGCCAGCAGGACCTGCGCTTCGGCACTGTAACCAGCGGCGAGCTTCGGCCACTTGCGCTGAATCGCCTGCGCATCCGCTTGTGCCTCCCGGAACTGGCGGGCCTGGATTCCCGAGTCGACCAGCACGAGATACGCCGGGAGGTAGGTCGGATTCACCTCAACAGCACGCGCCGCCGCGTTCCGCGCCGCAACCCAGTTCTTCTCCGCCGCATGCACTTCGATCTGCCCCATGTAAGGCACGT
>JBFWPD010000419.1:0-3973 GCA_050250175.1 Vicinamibacterales bacterium | reverse complement strand
TGTGTCTTTGCTCGTCGAGCCGGTGGCCGGAAAGTATCGCGCGCTCATCCGCGCCCTCGTCGTCGCGTGGGGCGCTCTGCTTGCCTTCACAGTCGACGATGTGTGTGTCGAGCCGACGTGGATTCGGGAGATCTGTGAGGGCGCGGCGCGGTGGCCGGGAGCGGTGATGTTCGGAGGACGGATTCTGCCGCGCTGGCCCGAAGGCCAGGAGCCGCCGGTCTTTCATCCCTTCTTCGAACACGCGTATGCGATCGCCGACTTCGCGCGCCCGGAAGGTCCGTACTCTTCCGTAAACGTATACGGTCCGAACATGGCGGTGCGATCGATGGTGTTCAAGTCGGGCATGCGGTTCGACGTCAACGTCGGTCCGAACGGCACCGCCAACTACATACCTGGCAGCGAAACCAGCCTGACCGTGACACTGCAACTCGCGGGGCAGATCGCGGTTTATCTCCCACGTGCACTGGTCCATCACGAGGTCCGTCCCGAGCAGCTCGCGCCCGCGTGGCTGTACGGACGGGCGTTTCGCAGAGGACGTGCGGAGGCGGTGCGCGAGGTTCGGGCGGGCCGTTTGCGGCGGGCGCCGCGCGACAAGTTCCTGGAAGCGGCCCGCGAGTACGCTGCGTGGTGGCGGGCCCGATGGCGTCGCGACCGTGCTGCCGCACTCGACCATGGTCTCGAGTACTGGAAGGCGCGAGGCTTCATTCATCAGTGGCGTGTCGGCCAGCGTCCGGCCCGTGTCCCGTAGCCTGAAGCCTGAAGCCTGAAGCCTGAAGCCCGAAGCCGCCCGCAGCCTGTAGCCCGCCTATCCGTGCACGCCCGGCGCTTCGTGTCCCGTTCGAACGACGTACTCGGCGTAGGAGCCTGGATAGAGGTGGGGCTCCGCTTCGGTGCCGCTTTCTCCTCCCAGCTCGAGGACGCGATTGCTGAGCCGACGAAGGAACGCACGATCGTGCGAGACGAACAGCATCGTGCCTTCGAAGCCGGCCAGAGCGTCCAGCAGCATCTCTTTGGTCGCGAGATCGAGATGGTTCGTCGGCTCGTCGAGGATCAGGAAGTTTGGCGGGTAGAGAAGCATGCGCGCCAGGACGAGGCGCGTCTTCTCGCCTCCAGAGAGCGCTCTGATTTTCTTGTCCACGTCCTGACCGGAAAACTGGAAAGCTCCCGCAAGGTTTCTGATCGCTCCGATCGACTCGTGCGGGAAGTCGTGGCGAAGCTGTTCGTCGACGGTCAGGCTGGGATCGAGAAGGTCGAGCGACTGCTGCGCGAAGTAGCCCATCTTCAGGCTCGCGCCGAGCCTGATCTGTCCGCTGTCTGGCGCGATCTGGCCGGCGACCATCTTCAATAGTGTCGACTTGCCCGCGCCGTTCTTGCCCATCGCGCACCAGCGTTCGCCGCGCCTGATCGTCATGCTCAGGCCGTCGTGGACGATACGCTTCCCGTAGGCTTTGGTGACGCCTTCGAGGACAGCCACCTGATCGCCCGATCGCGGCGGCGTGCGGAAGTCGAACGCGACCACCTGCCGGCGCTTCGGCGGTTCGACCTTCTCGATCTTCTCGAGCGCCTTCACCCGGCTCTGCACCTGCGCGGCTTTGGCGGCGTGGGTCTGGAACCGCTCGATGAAGCGCTGCTCCTTGGCGAACATGGCCTGCTGCCTCGCGTAGGCCGCCTCCTGGTTCGCCTCGCGGATTGCGCGCTCGCGCTCGTAGAAGTCGTAGTTGCCCGAGTAGGTCGTGATCTCGCCCGCGTCGATCTCGGCAATCTTCGTGACGATCCGGTTCATGAACTCGCGGTCGTGCGAGGTCATGAGCAGGGCGCCCTCGCGCGACTTCAGGAACCGTTCGAGCCAGACGATCGATTCGATGTCGAGGTGATTGGTCGGCTCGTCCATCAGAAGGACGTCGGGCCGGCCGATGAGGACGCGGGCCATTGCCGCGCGCATCTTCCATCCGCCCGACAGTGCACCGACATCTCCATCGATCCGCTCATCGTCGAACCCGAGGCCGTGCAGCACCTCGCGAGCCTGCGCTTCGAGCGCGTAGCCGCCGAGGTGCTCGTATTCCTCCTGGACCTCGCCGAACCGTTCGAGGATGCGGTCCATATCGTCGGCGCGATCCGGATCCGCCATCGCGCGATTGAGCTCCTCGAGCTCGTGATGCAGGTCGCCGAGCCGTCCGCTGCCGAGAATGGCTTCGTCGAGCACCGATCGGCCGGAGCTTTCCTCCACGTCCTGCCTGAAGTAGCCGATGGTCAGCCGCTTCGGGACGGAGATCTCGCCTTCGTCGGCTTGTTCTTCGCCGGTGATCAGGCGGAAGAGGGTCGTCTTGCCGGCGCCGTTCGGGCCGACGAGTCCCACGGCTTCACCGGGGTTCAACTGGAACGAGGCGTCAACGAAGAGGATCTGACGGCCGTACTGCTTGCTGATGCGGGTGAGCGAGATCATTCGGGCTTCAGGCTACAGGCTTCGGGCTTCAGGCTACGGGCTTCGGGTTTCAGGCTCGTGTCTTTCAAGCGGCTTGTGAGAACCGAGTCGGCGCCACACAAACCAGATCAGCGTCCAGGCGATGGCGGCAGCGGCGCCGAGCGGAATCGTCGCGATCATGAACCAGCCCATGACACCCATCGAGTAGAGCGTAGGACCGAGATCGCTGCCGTTCACGATACACGGATTGCTGAAGCCCTCGTGCAGCTCGCAGCCGTTCCACGACGCGATCGTGCCCGCGATCGCAACCGACAAGATCGGCCAGCCTGCAAGTAGCAGGATGACCAAGTAGCCGATGACGAGCGCGCGAACCCGCCGCATGGGGTGATCTTAAATGGCTCCGGGCTACAGGCTCCAGGCTTCAGGCTCCGGGCTACAGGCTTCAGGGCTTCAGGGCTTCAGGCTTCGGGCCAGCTCGCGTTCGAGCGCCGCGATCGCGCCATCGAGCATCTGACGATGACGCGGGTGGGTGGCGTTCTCCCGGTCTGCGCGCGTCTTGGCGAGCGCCAGTTCAAGCGAGCGGCGCTTCTCCAGGGATTCGCGCTCTGCAGCCGTAAGCCCCTTCCCGTGTTTCGACCTTCGTTCAACTTCCGCCTGCTGGAACTCGACATCCTTGCTCTCGAATCCACGCGCCATATGGCGAGCGTAACCCACGACGTGTCAGGAAGGACGACTCAACCGCCCGATCCCAGCCCGGCCATGCGCTGGTATGTCCCTTGCTGCTTTCACCGGAGACCGCATCCGGGAGGATGTCATTCCGACGGCCCTCCCGCTTGCGGATTGGACTTCATCCGCCTGTGGATGAGGCAGGAGGATTTATGCACGTGAACAGGCTGCTTGCGGCAGCGCTGATGGTAATTGCTCTCGTCGTTCCGAGGACTGCATCAGCGGATTGGCTGTTCACTCCATTCGCGGGCGTCAACTTCGGCGGCGACGCCGACTTCGGTGAGTTCGACGACTTCGATGACGAGTTCGAAAAGCGCATGAACGTCGGTGCATCACTCGCGTGGATGGGCGCCGGCATCGCGGGCGTCGAGTTCGACTTCGGATGGTCGCCGAACTTCTTCGAGAACACCGTGGGACCTGGCGACTTCGAGTTCGGCGACAGCAACGTTACGACGCTGATGGCCAACATCGTGCTCGGCGTTCCCGTCGGCGGGCAGTCGGGGCTGGGCTTCCGGCCGTACGTGACAGGAGGCGCCGGTCTGCTGCGCAGCAGCATCTCGGGCGACGAGTTCTTCGACGATCTCGACACGAACGACTTCGGCGTGAACGTCGGCGGCGGTTTTCATGCCTTCTTCACCGACGTGATCGGAATCCGCGGCGACGTGCGCTACTTCCGTTCGCTGCAGGACGACGAGCCGGACGACGAACTGGATCTCGCGCTGAGCGACTTCGAGTTCTGGCGGGCTACCGCGGGGTTGACCTTCCGGTTCGGAGGGGAGTAGCTCGGGGCGGGTAGGGCAGGACGGGCGGGAGGGGGGGGGTTGG
>JBFWPD010000418.1:0-4016 GCA_050250175.1 Vicinamibacterales bacterium | reverse complement strand
CTCCAGATCCTGGAACGCCGACGCTTCCTCGTACGAGAAGTCGATCTCCTGCGGGTCGAGGACGTGGAACACGATCAGGTCGTTGCCGAGGAAGCGCAGCGGCTTGATCGCCTCGAGAATCGCCGCCGGATCGTCGTAGAAATCGGAAATCAGCAGCAGGATGCCCCGCCGCTTGAAGTGCTCGGCCATCTTGTTGAGCGGCGCCGTCAGGTGTCCCGGCCGCTCGGCCTTCGCCCGGTCCATCGTGTGCAGCACGACGTTGAAGTGCTTCGCCGACGGCGGCACGTGCGTGACGATGTCCGAGTCGAACGTGAGAATGCCGACCCGGTCGCGCTGCCTGGTCGCGAGGTAGGCGAGGCAGGCACCCAGATATGACGCGTACTCCAGCTTCGTGATCCCCGCGCTCGCGAAGCTCATCGACTTCGAGACGTCCAGCAGGATCGTGAAGTTCGCGTTGGTGTCGGCTTCGTACTGCTTGACGTAGTAGCGGTCGGTCCGCGCGTACAGCCGCCAGTCCACGCGGCGGATGTCGTCGCCGGCGACATAGCCCCGATGCTCCGCGAAGTCGATCGACGCCCCGAAGAACGGCGCCCGGTGGAGGCCGTTGATGAAGCCGTCGACGACGCTCCGCGCGAGGAGCTCCAGGTTGCCGATCCGCGCCAGTACCTTCGGATCGACGAATCGTGCCCCCGGGAGCGAGTGTGATTGCGCCGGCATCTACATGCCCGACGCTGGAACCGGCACCCGCTGGAGCAGTTCGTCCACGATGGAGTCGGTCGAGATGCCTTCCGACTCCGCACGGAAGTTGACGATGACACGGTGACGGAGCACGGGATGCGCCACCGCGCGGATGTCCTCGAAGCTGACGTGATAGCGGCCGCTCGTCAGCGCGCGCGCCTTGCCACCGAGGACAAGGAACTGCGCGGCGCGGACGCTGGCGCCGAACTGCACCCACTTCCTGACTGACTCAGGAGCGTTCGGCGACTTCGGCCGGCTGTTGCGCACGAGCGACAACGCGTACTTCAGCACCGGATCCGCGATGGGCACACGGCGCACGAGCCGCTGGAAGGCAATCAGATCGGCGCCGCTGACCGGCCGGTTGTAATGCGGGTCGATGATCGCGGTCGTCGTCCGCACGACATCCAGTTCCTCGTTTTCCGGCGGATGGTCCATCACGATATGGAACATGAACCGGTCGAGCTGCGCTTCGGGCAGGGGATAGGTGCCTTCGAGCTCGATCGGGTTCTGCGTGGCGAACACGAAGAAGGGCTCGTCGAGCGTGTAGGTGCGCCCCTGGATCGTGACGCGATGCTCCTGCATCGCCTCGAGCAGCGCGGACTGCGTCTTCGGCGGCGTGCGGTTGATTTCGTCCGCGAGGACGATGTTGCTGAAGATCGGTCCGGGCGCGAACACCATCTGGCGCCGGCCGGTGACCGCGTCCTCCTGGATGATGTCGGTGCCGGTGATGTCCGACGGCATCAGGTCGGGCGTGAACTGGATGCGTGTGAACTTCAGCTCGAGCACCTGCGCCAGCGTCTGGATGAGCAGCGTCTTGGCGAGGCCGGGGACGCCGACGATGAGGCTGTTGCCGCCGACGAAGAGCGTCTGCAGCACCAGCTCGATGATGTCGGCCTGGCCGATGATCCGCTTGTGGAGTTCCGCGATGACCTGCTCGCGTCCGGTCTTCATCCGGTCCGCAAGCGCGATGTCATCGGGCGACTGCAGGTCGACGTTTGCCTCTGGCTCCACGCTCTCCTCCTCGACTCTTGAACAGGTCGTCCCAGGCTCGACTGGCTGGCCCGATCAGTGGGTCATCGCGTACATCACATAGTTGATGCCGAACTTATAGGCTTCGTTGTACTCCCACGCGGGCCGGAACTCGTACCCGTCGCCCTCCCAGTACTCGGAGATGTCGGTGTTGAAGTTGATCATCGCGATCATACGCCGCGACGGGTCGTTCCCTTCAAACACCGCCCGCAGAATCGGCGAGCCGACGTCGTAGAGCTGGGGCAGCAGCTCGAGCGAGTCGATCTCGAAGAACGCATGAAAGATCGGATGCGACGCGTCGAGGTCGTAGAACCGTGCGCCCGGCATCACCCGCCGGAAGGCCTCGGCGAAGGCGTCCCAGCCGCCGCGGTCCTCCGAGAAGTCGTCGAAGATCACGAAGCCGCCCTTCTCGAGATACTCGCGGAAGCGACGCGCCTCGTCGTCGGTCATCTCCCAGTAGCCCGGCTCGGCCATGTACGCGATCGGATACCGGAACAGCGCAGGATCGTCGAGTCCGACGATGCTTGTCTCGACCGTCTTGGGGCCGAGCAGCGAGACGCGGTCGAGCATCTGCATGAAGTTCCGTTCCCCGACCGGATAGTCGTGCGACCAGGGAATGCTCCGGTTCACGACCGCCGTCGGCGGTCCGTAGCGGATGCGGGCGAAGGTGAACTGCCCGTCGTAGTCGGGATTCGGCTGAACCGGCTCGCCGTACAGGAAGCGCCGCCCCTGCGCGCCTGCGGCGGTCGCGAGGGCCGTGAGAGCAATGCCGCCCAGCGCCGCCGCCACGGCGAGCCGGCGCCTCACCGGGCGCCCTCCATGTCGCGGATCGTGCGCGAGACGAGGGCGAGCTCGGTGAGGAGCCGCTCGAGCTCCGCTTCGTACTGCGCGGCGTCCATCCGATCTTTCATCAGCCGGTGCCGATCGATCTGCTGCTGCAGCTCGTCCTGCTGCGCCACGAGCTTCTGCAGCTTGGGATCGGCACTCGCCATTTCGCCCGATCGCGATCGCGGCGGCGTCAGGTACTGCGTCGACGCCAGCTTTCCGTCGCTCCCATCGTCCAGCGTCGGATGCTCGGTCGGGATGTGGCCCGTCTGTTTGTACGAGGCCTCGACGTTCAGGCGTGCGTACTCGAAGGCCTCCTGCACCGAGATGCGGCCATTCCGATCGCTGTCCGCAGATTCCGTGTTCCAGGCTGCGGCGAAGTGCTCGGCGAATCGGGTTTCGTTGCGCTCGCCGCCGGTCCGGGTCGCCGTGACGATGGTGCGCGCCGGTCCTGCGAGGGCCGACAGGAACGCGCCGCTCGAGCTCGCCGTGTTGACGAACACGATGCGCTGCGTCTTGAACGCACCGAGCAGCGTTGCGTAGTCGGCCGCCGTCAGGTCGGGACCGCCAAGGTTGAAGGCGCCCTGCTGACCGTCGAAGGTGCCGTGGCCAATCAGGACGATGAAGATCTCGTCGTTCGCTCCCGACCCGGCTGCGAGGTCCGACAACGCCTTCGAGACGTTCTCGCGCGTCGAGCGGGCGTCGGCTGCCGGCGCCTCTTCGGGCTTGTCAGCCAGGTACGTGATCTGGGCCTCGGGCAGACCGCCCTTCACGGCCGAGTCCACGATGGTCGTCCCGTAGCCGTGGAACCTCTTGACGTGATCGGGCGAGCCGCCGACGCCGACGATGACGAGGAGGTGCGTCTGCTGCGCCGCGGCCGGAAGGGCTGTGGCGCCGAGGATCGCAAGCGCCGCCGCGAGCCGCACGCCGAGACGTGCGAGACTGCGCCGCATCACGCCAGTCCCCGCTTGCGCCGCCATCCCCATTCCGCGCCGACAAGGGCAAGCAGCAGCAGAAGCAGGGCCGGCATGTCCCAGAGATCGCGTTCTTCGACGACCGTGACGCCGCGGCCGCTGTAGCTGATCGCTTCGGGCAGCGAAGACACGTTGGTGGTGAGCGAGCTGCCCGGCGACGAAGTGAAGAAGCGTCCGCCCGTCTCCTCGGCAATCCGGTTCAGGAGCGACGAACGCATCGCCGCGTCGAAATACTCGTCGTCTCCCGCCGACGCCCGCACGTGAAGCGTGTTCGTGCCGAGCGACTGCTCGCCGCGCATCGCCGTGCCGTTGATCTCGTAGAGCCCGGGCTGTTCGGCGACGAACGTCCCCTGATACTGGCCGTCTTCGGCGACGGTCCACTCGAGCGGCACGTCGGTGATGGTGCCGTCCGGCGACGTCACGCGCGCGGTCACCTGCGCGTCGTTGACC
>JBFWPD010000417.1:0-4037 GCA_050250175.1 Vicinamibacterales bacterium | reverse complement strand
GACTGGAAATACTGGCGGTCGAGGACGGGGGTGACCTTCAAGCCGAGCCGCACCAGCTCCTCTCGAAGGGCCAGCTGCTCTTCAGGGCTGCCTATCGCCATGGCGACGTGATGCACCGTCCCGAGTCCATTCAGCGCCGGCGGAGCGCCGGTGGCGTACTCGATGTCGATCACCCTGCCCGGTGCGCCGTCGCCGACACCTGCCCGGATGCGGTGAGACTCCTCGGCGAGCACCTCGAAGCCAAGCAGAGTGCGCATCAGCTCCACGGTAGGTTCCGGGCGCTCTACGGTCAACCGGACACTGTGCAGCCCGCGTATGGCGAGATCGTCACCGGCCGTCCCTCCGAGCCAGGGCGCGCGCGAATCCGAGCGGGCGGCGACCAGTTCGAACGTGAGGCCGGACGGGTCCGTCACCTGGAGCCGCTGCTCGCCGAACTGATCGTCGAGCGGAGCGCTGCTGACTCCGGCAAACGCCAGACGATCGGCCCAGGCCGTCAGCGCTGCCTCAGGGACCGAGAAGGCCGCGGCCGTCACCTGCCCGAAGCCGCGACGACCCCCGCGAACGCCCCGGCCGTGATAGGGGAACGTCGTCCAGATGGTGCCGGGAAGGCCTCGTTCGTTTCCGTAGTAGAAGTGATAGACGTGGTGGTTGTCGAAGTTGACGGTCTTCTTCACCAGGCGCAGTGACAGGACGTCGAGGCAGAAGTCGAGGTCGGCCTGCGCCTCGTCAACCGTCGCCGTCACATGGTGAAGTCCGAGAATCCGGAAGGGTGGCATCGCCAGCGCATCGAACAGACCGCAGGACGGTGATATCGTCCCGCGACAGTGAGCTCGATCATATGACAGCCGCTTCGAGCGGAACGACGAGACCATGAGAGACTTCGCACCCGGATCGTCATTCGTCGATCTCGACTTTTTGGAACGTCAGCGCGTCATCGCCACCGCCGTCCTTCATGGAAGGGACGGGGTCGCCCTCGTGGATCCGGGGCCGACCAGCACTCTTCCGACGCTGCGCCGGAAGCTGCACGACGCGGGCATAGAGCTGGCCGAGGTCTCGTCGATCCTCCTGACCCATATCCACCTCGATCACGCCGGGGTCTGCGGCGATCTGGTGAGCGAGCTCCCCGGCGTGCGCGTCTTCGTGCACGAACGGGGGGCGCCGCACATGGTGGATCCGTCGAAGCTGATTGCGAGCGCGAGCCGGCTCTATGGCGATGCGAACATGGAGCGCCTGTGGGGGTCGATTCGGCCCGTGCCGGAGCAGGCGCTGGTCGTTCTTCGCGGCGGGGAAGCCATCGAGGCGGGTGGTCAGCACCTCGACGTGGAGTACACGCCGGGCCATGCGTCCCACCACGTCAGCTACTTCAATCGCTCGACGGCGGTCGCGTTCGTTGGCGACACGGCCGGTGTCCGGCTGGCCGATGCCGGCCAGGTGCTGCCACCGACGCCGCCGCCGGACATCGATCTCGACGCGTGGACATCGAGTCTCGATCTCATCGAGCATCGCGAGCCGGGCACACTCTTCCTGACCCATTTCGGTCCGTACTCGGCGCCAGCCGGGCACATCGCGGAGCTTCGTCAGCGCCTGCGTCAAGTGGCAGACATGGCCAAAGCCTCGCTCGAGCGCGAAGGAACGGACGACGAGCGAGAGCGGTGGTTCACCGGAGAAGTACGGAAGGAAATGCTCCAGCACACTGGCGGAATTGCACCGGAGTCGTACGAGGCCGCGGCGAGGCTCGATCTGAACTGGCGGGGACTCGCGCGCTACTGGCGGAAGCGCGCCGGTCTGTAGCCGGCGATCAGGCCGTCGCCTGAGCCAATCCGCGATCCGCCGTCCGCCGCCGGGGATCGACCATCAGACGCAACGCCAGGCACTGACGGCCACCGGAACGGGTCGCCGGCTTGATGCGATAGACGGCAGACAGGATGCGCCCCCCTTGCTTGAGCGCCGGAGGAACGCGGTCCGCATCCCGTACCTCCCGTTCGAGCTGGAACTGCACGAGACGAAAGAGGGGAATCGACACGGCCGACAGGCACTCGACGTAGACGCCAAAGTCGCTCACGTCGCGCGTGACGACGCTCGCGAAGCGGGTAGCTCCGCGCTGGTCCTTCCACGTCAGACGCGCAGGCAGGACGAGGGCCTGTCGCTCGCTCGCACGAAGGTCGATGCGGGGCGGTGGCAGTGGCGCTTCGATCGTGGCAATTTGGTTCACGGGTGCGCTCCAGGGCTGGGGTTCGATGCTGGAGCTATTACAAGTTCGGGACCTGTGCAGCCGCGTGAAAGCCTGGCGTTGATATTTACCTGTTAAGTCCAAACGTTGCAGTTATTTATGAATATTGTGCAGCTCTAGAGAAAGTGTGCAAGCATGGATATCTAGTATGCATAGCACCTGGTAACCGGGTATCTGATATCCACGTCAGTATCCAGCCTCAGAACCACGCTCGAGTCCCAGACGGCGCAGCTTGAGGTAGAGCCCACGCCTCGTCAGACCGAGAGTCCGGGCCGTTTCTGAGATGTTTCCGGCGCTCCGTTCGAGCGCTGCCTGGATCAACTCGCGCTCGACCTCCTCGACCGCCGCCGCCAGATTCGGCGCTCTGGCCGCCATCCTCGCCTGAGCGTTGCCCCCCGAAGCCGTCCCAGAGGCACCGGCAAGACTCGTCGTGCTCAACTCGGGGGACAGGTGAGTCGACTCGATCGTGCCTCCGGGCGGCGAGAGGGCCACGGCCCGCTGGATCTCGTTCCTCAGCTGCCGCACGTTGCCCGGCCACCAGTACTGCGTGATGAGGTCGAGCGCCGAGGAGCTCAACTGGATGTCCGGTTTGCCCAGCCGCTCCGAGCACTCGCGCAGGAAGTAGGTGCTCAAGTGCGGAATCTCCTCGCGGCGCTCGCGCAACGGCGGCACGTGGATCCGGATCACGCTCAGCCGGTAATACAGGTCCTCGCGAAACTTGCCTTCGGCCACGCGCTGTTCGAGGTCGGCGTTTGTCGCCGCGAGGACGCGCACGTCGACCCGGATCGGCTTCGACTCACCGACGGGCATGATCTCCGACTGCTCGAGGAAGCGGAGCAGCTTCGGCTGCACGTCGAGTGTCAGGTCGCCGATCTCGTCCAGAAACAGCGTGCCGCCGGCCGCGCTGCGAACGAGGCCTGGCTGGTCGGACACCGCACCCGTGAACGCACCGCGGCGATGGCCGAAGAGTTGTGTATCGGCGAGCTCGCGTCCGGTGGTCGTGCAGTTGTACGGAAGAAACAGCGCCGCATTGCGATGGGAGCCGGCGTGAATGGCGCGGGCGACCAGTTCCTTGCCCGTGCCGCTCTCGCCGGTGATGAGCACGGTCAGTTCGTTGCCCTGCAGCCGCTGAATCTGCTCGACCACGCGGCTCATCGCGGCGCTTGCGGAAATGAAGCCGGGCAGCAGCGGTTCGAGAGAGCTGTCCATCGACGGCCCCACGGCGGCGACCGATCGGTCGCGGGCGGCACAGAGCGCGAAGCCCTGGCGCGCCACCGTCGTGATCATCGACAGCCGGCGTCTGACCGGCTGGCCGAGTGGCCGGGGAGACGCGACGAGAGCAAAACGGCTCCCTTCGGCATCGCGGCCGAGCGGTTCCACGACGAAAGTATCCGAGCCACCGCTCGGCTGCGCGCGGCGGCTGGCCCTGGCCAGTCCGAGGCCGGTGCCCTGGTCACAGCCGGCGCACGCGATCACGCGGATGTCCCCGTCGCTCCGCTCGACGAACACGACGGCGCACTCGCCCTCGGCCGCTTCGAGCATTGCCGCCGCTGTCTCCCGGCCCAGAAGATCGGGCAGCGCCGCCGCGTCGACAATCCTCCTGACGATCGCGTCGTCGGCATCCGCGGGAGAGACGAGCCGCTCTCCGCTCCCGTGAGAGTGGAGCAGCTGCCGCGCCGCCGCCGTGTCCGAAAGATCGCGCTGGGCGCCAAGCTGTTCGAAGATGCCGGACGCACGATCGAGATGCCGCTCGGCGGTGGAGCGCGCGCCGGCGCGCGCGAGCAGCTCGCCCAGGGTGAGGTGACTC
>JBFWPD010000416.1:0-4051 GCA_050250175.1 Vicinamibacterales bacterium | reverse complement strand
TCTTCAAGGGCGAGCTGGTCACCTGGCAGCTCCTCACCGCTCCCGAGGCGGGCTCGGACCTCGCTGGCACGACCACCGAGGCCGTCCGCGACGGCGACGAGTATGTGCTGAACGGCGAGAAGATCTTCATCGGCGGCAGCCACGGCTGCGACATGATGTGGACGATCGCGCGGACGGGTCCGAAGAACGAGCGCCACAAGAACCTGTCCTGGTTCATGATCCCGTCCAACACCCCCGGCGTGACCATCCGACCGATGGACATGCTCGGTGACGGTGGCGAGGGCATCGGCGGCGGCAATAAGAACACGATCTACTTCGAGAACGCGCGTGTCCCGGCGTCGGCCCTCGTCGGCGGCGAGAACAACGGCTGGCAGGTCGCCTCGACACACCTTGAGCTCGAGCACGGCGGCGGCGGCCGCATCAGCAAGACGACGTGGGCGAACCGCACGCTCGGCTGGATGCAGGACGCGAAGAAGCAGGGCTTCGACGTGCTCGGTGACCAGCAGGCACGTGAGCGCCTCGTCGACATCTTCGTGCACGCGGAGACCTCTCGGCTGTTCGGTCTGCGGAACTTCTGGAAGAACCGCACCCACCAGCCGACTTCGTATGAAGGCTCCCAGGGCTCGTACTACGGCAAGATCCACGGCCTGGACATCACCACGGCGATGCACGACGCCTTCGGTCCGTACGGCATCACGGGCGACGAGAAGTGGGACGTCACGGACGGCGAGATGG
Organism: Vicinamibacterales bacterium; assembly: GCA_050250175.1. Taxonomy (GTDB): domain Bacteria; phylum Acidobacteriota; class Vicinamibacteria; order Vicinamibacterales; family CAVVIG01; genus JBFWPD01. The sequence continues at coordinate 3,316 of JBFWPD010000416.1, read as the reverse complement.
AGCAGTATCAGCGCCGCGCGATCGTCGCACTGCACCCGGCCGGTACCGCGGACATCCAGAAGGTCATCATGGCGCGTCGCATCGGCATGGGCCGTGACGAGACGGAATCCGCCGGCAAGACGGTCGAGTAACCTCGACGACGTTCCGCCGCGATCTGGTGGACTGAAGCAGCCACGAACGGCTGCTTCAGTCTGCTGATTCCGTTACCTTGTCCCGGCGTCCTCCCCGTCCTCGGGGGTTCTCGACGGGTCGGAAGGGGAGGGATCATCATGTCGGGCCCGCTCACTGGGGTACGTGTCCTTGAGTTCTCCCAGATCGTCGCTGCGCCGTTTTGCGGCTGCATCCTCTCGGACGCGGGGGCGGACGTGGTGAAGGTCGAGCCGCCTCGTGGCGACTCGCATCGGAACTCGGGCGCGGTCATCCCCGGGATGGGTAAGCGCTTCCAGTCGCTGAACCGCGGCAAGCGTAGCCTCACCATCGACCTTCAGACAGACGAGGGACGCGAGCTGGTCTACCGGCTCATCCCCGACTACGACGTGATGATCATCAACTATCGCGTCGGTGTGCCGAAGCGGCTGGGCATCGACTACGAGACGCTCGCGAAGATCAATCCGCGACTCATCTACGCCGAGATCACCGGCTTTGGCACGCGTGGTCCGCTGAAGGATCGGGCCGGTACGGACATCGTCGGTGTGGCGTACTCAGGCCTCATGGTCGGTGAGGCAAAGATCGACGAAGACGGCCGGCCGATGCCGATATCGAGCGCGTCGATCGCCGATTACTGCGCAGGCTTCTCGGCTGCCTCCGCGATCACCGGTGCGCTGTACCACCGCGAGAAGAGTGGCGTCGGCCAGAAGATCGAGACATCGCTCCTCCAGGCCGCCCTTGCGATCCAGGACACTGTCGTCATGCGCGATCCGATTTCGGACGCGTCCGGACGCGACAAGATCGTGAGCGCGATCCGGCAGGTGCGTGAACGTCGAGGTTCGTACCGGGAGATCCTCGCTGCGCGCGCCGCGAACCGCGGCCGCAACGCCGCGTTCGGGACCTGGTACGGCGGTCACCAGACCTCAGATGGTCAGGTCATCATCCTGGGCGCACTTACACCGATCACGCGCAACGGCGCGCGCAAGGTCGTCGGCATCGCCGATGACAACAGTGACGAGCCCGGCTTCGACGCCTCCGACCCGGAGAACATCCGCAGGGCGGAAGAGCGTCGCGCCCGTGTCGCGCAGGTGATCAGCGAGAAGCCGATCGATTACTGGGTCGAGCAGTTCTCCGCGGCCGGCGTCCCGTGCGCCCCCGTGAACGTGCCGGAGGAGATGTCCGAGGACCCGCAGGTCGTCGCGACGAGCCTTATGCACGACATCGATCACCCGGAGTACGGCCCGCAGAAGGTGGCCGGACCGGTCACATGGATGTCCGTCACGCCGCCGAAGATCCACGGGCCGGCGCCGTACCTCGGCGGGAATACCGTGGAAGTGTTACAAGAACGCGGGTTCACGCAGGGGGAGATCGATGGCCTCCTGCAACGTGGGACGGTCACCGTCCCGGATTAAGAGCGATCGTCCCGGCAACAACGTGCCGAGGACAGAAGGGGGAGAGTTGAGCATGCCGCAGAAAGAACTGGAACTGGTCCCGTACTTGGAATACCAGAAGGAGGACAACGGCGTCCTCTGGATCCGCTTCAACCGCCCGGAGAAGCTGAACGCCTGCATCGGCGGCGCGGAGCCGACGGGTACGCTGTCCAAGGTCGTCGAGTACATGCGCGCCGGCGATGACGACCCGGACGTCCGCATCATCGTGCTGACCGGAAACGGCCGCGCCTTCTGCGCCGGCGTCGACGTCGCGCGCAACCCGATCGAGGGCTTCGAGCGGGGCACGTACCACCTCGGCTCGAAGGTGATGGAAGGCCCCGACAGCAGCCGCGAGAGTTTCATGTACGGCGTGACGAACATCATTCGCCAGATCACGTACATCCGTAAGCCCACCATCGCCATGGTCAACGGCCCGGCTGCCGGCTTCGGCATGGACATGGCCCTGAACTGCGACATCCGCTACGGGTGTGAGAACACTCGCTTCATCACCTACCAGCAGGTCGGCCAGATCATCGAGAACGGTGGCGCCTACACGCTTCCCCGCCTGATGGGCATGGGCCGCGCGCTGGAGTTCGCCTTCACCGGCTTCATCAACGGCCAGAAGGCGCACGAGTGGGGCATCCTGAACGAGTTCTACCCGGCCGACCAGCTGGAGGACGAAGTCCGCAAGCTCTGCGACCGCATGCTGAAGAGCCCGCCGCTGACGCAGTGGATCAACAAGCGCATCATCCGCGCCGGCATGGAGACCACGATGGAGACCGTCGCCGTCATGACCTCCAACGCCGGACTCATCCTCAACAGCTCCGAGGACGCCAAGGAAGCGAAGAACGCCCTCATGGAGCGTCGTGACCCGGTCTTCCAGGCGCGCTAGCGTCGAGGATTCGCGAGAACAAACGGGGCGGCCAGCTGGCCGCCCCGTTTGCGTCGCACGACATATCCCGCGTCAGTTGCCGGTGAAGTTCGGCTTTCGCTTCTCCAGGAACGCGCGCACGCCCTCCTGGCGATCCGTGCTGTCACGCGTGTGCGCACCCGCAGCACGCTCGTACTCGATGAGCTCGGCGAGCGAGTGGTCGCGACCGTACTGGATCATCCGCTTTGAGAACATGATCGAGAGCGGCGCGTTCTCCGCCAGCTCGTGTGCCAGTTCGAGCGCGCGTGCATCGGGATCATCGACGAGCTCGTTGCCGAGCCCGATCGCCAGCGCCTCTTCTGCCTTCACCTCGCGGCCCGTGAAGAACAGTTCGTAGGCGCGAGGTTCGCCGACCAGTCGCGGCAGCGACCACGTCAGGCCGTTGTCCGGCGTGAATGCCCGCCGCACGAACACCGTCGTGAACCGCGCGCCGGGGCCGAGGATGCGCATGTCGAACGAGCACGCCCACGCCATCCCGCCGCCGGCGGCGACGCCGTTCACCGACGCGATTGTCGGCTTGTCGAGCGACGGCATCATCATTGAGATCGCGTTCTGCTCCAGCTTGCCGAAGCGCTGCCAGCGAGGTGGAGGCGGCGCATTCGGGTCGCGCGGGCCACCGAGGTCGGCGCCTGAGCAGAACCCTCGGCCCTCTGCTGTGACGACGACGACGCGTACGTCGTCGTCCTTCTGCAGGCGCTCAGTGAGATCGAAGATCTCCGGGCGCGTCTTCGGCCCGAACGCGTTCAGACGATCCGGCCGGTTGATGCGGAAGTGTGCGACGTGATCCTCGACCTCGACGACCAGGTCC